>JAUWOB010000105.1 GCA_030612345.1 Dehalococcoidia bacterium
CTTCTTGTCCATGATAGGGAAGTCCTGAAGACTATAGGGTTGACTCATGCGGTGTGTGCTGCATAACTCGCGGTAGAAGGGCGACCGCTGCGTTGCCCAATCAAGAAGCTTGGCTAGCTGGCGCTGCTGTAACTCCTCGAGCTTGGCGCGGGGCCAGCACTCATGTCTGATCAACGCTTGGCGATAAGCGATGGCTCGAGCCAGGTCTCCTAAGCGACGCAGATTGTCCATTTGTCTCCTCCAGTAGTTAGCTCAGCATTACCTTCGGAAGCTCACGTTCTCGCATCGTCCCCTAGGCATTCATTGACTTCCAAGCAATCTTCAGTGGTTAACAGTACCTCGCTTTGCGAGGTACTTCGCATTATAGACAGCGCAGTAGTTATTGTCAACTGTGCCGGCCTTTGCGCCAAGAGACGCTGCTGCCTGTACGATGGATTGTTGGAGAAGCAGTGTGAGTGGCAGAAACAGTCTTTCTCCTTCGCCCGGGGCGATAGCAGAGGCAGCCTGTCTAAGAAGACTTCGGGGAGGAAGAGGACCTTGGCAAGGCGCAGCAGGTCGCGCTTCGCTGTTGAGGCTAATCCTGCTTCTCAGGGGAATCCGGCAAAGGATTGCCAAAATACACTTTGGTATGGGGCCAGGGTATTTCTATGCCTTCAGCATCAAAGGCTTTCTTGAGGCGAAGCCTCAACTCACCCATTACTGCCCACTGCTGCATAGGCTTAACATCTCCTAGAATCTTGATGTCTATTCCAGAGCTGCCCAGATTATTGACCCGCAGCGCCTGGGGAGTACTTTTGATTACGTTACGCCAGTTCTCATCCTCAGCGAGTGCTTTGCACACGCGGTTTATCACGCTTATGGCGTGGTCAAGGTCAGTGTCATATGCTACTGAGATATCGAGATTGACCCTGGCAAAGTGCCTGGTGAAGTTGCTGGCTACCCTGATCTCACCATTGGGTACGTGGTGGACTATGCCATCCAGGTCACGGAGCACTGTTTTCCTAAGGTGTACCTCCTCCACCAGCCCAGCGATATCGGCTACCCTGGCTACATCCCCCACCCTGTACTGGTTCTCCATGATAATGAAGATGCCAGCGATGAGGTCTCTTATCAAGTACTGAGCACCGAAGCCGATGGCTATACCGGCGATGCCGAAGCCGGCCAGAACCGGCGCAATGGCCACGCCTACCTCAGACAGGATCATCATTATGCCAACTATGACAATGAACACCCGGCCCACACCCTTGAAGATAGATAGAAGGGTATTCATCCTCTTCTCCATCCCCTCTTTGCTCTCCTTATACTTGGTCCGCGCGACAGCACTGCGCACGACGGGCGGGAGGAATTTGTTCAGGGCGAACCATAACAGGGCCCCCACTGCTAGTACGACCAGGATGCGGATGCCGTGGCCTACCAACCAGTTGACTACAGTGGCCCAACTCAGTTCCAGCATTTGCGACCTCCTCTGCTCCGCACTTCGTGCGTAGATCGACTCTGTCTTATTTTAAACATAATTGAGCCCGTTGTATAGCTAGACCCCTCTCACCGTCAACAGCACTTACTCAATGCTCGGTTTGCTTCGCCCTTCTTATTGCACGTTGCTGCAGCATTTGTTGCTTTTCACTGCTTGGTCTATAATGAACTGGAGGTTAATGCGAGATGCTTAGAATGGGGTTCAGGCTCTTTTTTCTTGCTTCGCTGGTGATCTCGGTAGCTGCGGGTTTGGCAGGCAGCATAATCTCTGCCGCTACACCTACTACTGTAGAAGTCCTTACTGTGGACGGCATCATCGTGCCCGTGGTAGCGGACTACATTGATCGGGGTATCAGAGAGGCCGAGAGGAAGGGCGCTACCGCCTGCATCATTGAACTGAATACCCCCGGCGGGCTTCTTGACTCAACTGCGATTATAGTCGAGAGGATTCTGGGTGCTGACGTGCCCATCGTGGTCTATGTCTCACCGGTAGGTGCCTGGGCTGCCTCAGCGGGAACCTTCATTACTCTATCTGGCCATATAGCAGCTATGACGCCGGGCACGACTATGGGCGCTGCCCATCCTGTAGCAGGTGGAGGAGAGGAAATACCAGAGGACCAGATGAAGAAACTAGTCGAGTTCACGGCTAAATGGATGGAGACTATAGCTGAGGAGCGGGGACGCAACATAGAAGAAGCAAGACTGGCGGTGACAGAGAGCAAGTCCTTCAGGGATACCGAAGCATTGGAACACAATCTCATCGACCTGCGAGCTGCGAACCTGGGCGTCCTTATTGAGCAGATCAATGGCTGGACGGTTATGGTCAAAGGCAGGGAGGTTACCATCGATACCGCCGACTACGTAGAAGACAGAAACGAAATGAACGGCGTGGAGAGATTGCTTCACGTCATCAGCGACCCCAACATTGCCTACATACTCTTTACGCTGGCCACTGTGGGGTTGATTACCGAGATCTCCAACCCGGGGCTGGTTTTTCCCGGGGTGGCTGGCGGCATCAGTTTATTGCTGGCCTTTTACTCGCTGGGTGTGCTCGGCGCATACTGGGGAGGCATAGCACTTATCTTACTAGCCGTAGGACTCTTTATCGCCGAGTACTTCACTAAGAGCTTTGGCCTATTGACTGTCGGAGGTGCAGTTGCACTGATCATGGGCTCGCTGATATTGTTCAGCCACAGCCCGGGAATAGAGGTGCACAGAGGTTTGATTGTCGGGGTCACGGCGGGCATCATCGCCTTTGCCGTCTTTGTCGTAGGAGCTATTATCCGCGGCCAGAGGCGACGCAAGGCCACGGGAGCGGAGGGGATGATCGGGGAAATGGCCATAGCGAAAACGCCCCTCGACCCCACAGGCACGGTCTTGACCCAGGGAGAATTGTGGCCTGCGGAGGCGGAGGGCGGCAGTGTGAGGCCGGGCGAGCAGGTGACAATATCCAAAGTGGAGGGACTGAAATTATGGGTATCAAAGAGACTAAGAGAATGAGAGGGCGGCAGCGATGTGCTGCTCTATGTCAGGTGTCCAGATGACCGGCCCCATTATTGTCAGCATAATCTTGGCCGTCGCCTTGATCATTTTCGTTATCTATGCCATCGTAAAGGGCCAGAGGCGACAACTCTCAGCTGGTGTAGAGGCGATGATAGGGAAGGAAGCTGTGGTGCGAACGATTCTCAACCCCAAGGGAACGGTCCTGGCTGAGGGAGAGCTATGGACAGCCATAGCCGAAGGTAGTACAATAGAAGCCGGAGAGGAGGTGCTAATAACCAGAGTCGAAGGGTTGAAATTGTGGGTCACAAGAAAACATAAAGAAAAGGAGGCAGAATGAACATTTTCATCTATTTTCTTATCGCAGTGGTAGTAATAATACTCCTGTCGGCAGCTATAAGGGTCGTGCGGGAGTATGAAAGAGGCGGCGTCTTCCGACTGGGTAGATTTGTAGGCGTGAGGGGACCGGGCCTGGTCTTGATCATACCTTTCATTGAGAATATGCGGAAGGTTGACCTGCGTGTAATCACCATGGATGTTCCCCAGCAAGAGTGCATCACCTTGGACAATGTTACCGTCAGGGTTGATGCCGTGATTTACTTTCGGGTAGTCGGTCCCGCAGATGCTATTCTCAAGGTGCTCGACTATATCAAGGCAACCTCGCTGCTTGCCGCTACCACCTTGAGAAACGTTGTCGGACAATCTACGCTGGATGAGTTATTGGGCCAGCGAGATAGGCTCAATGAAAAGGTACAGGTGGTGGTTGATGAAGGCACCGATCCCTGGGGTATAAAAGTGAGCATGGTGGAGGTTAAGGAGGTGCAGCTGCCGCAGACAATGCAGCGGGCTATGGCGGCCCAAGCCGAGGCCGAGCGAGACAGGAGAGCCAAGGTCGTTCACGCTGAGGGTGAATATCAAGCGGCAGCGAAGTTGGCGGAGGCTGCCAAGGTTATCTCCAGTCAGCCGGGGGCCCTACAGCTTCGCTATTTGCAGACATTGTCAGGTATTGCCACGGAGAGAAGCAATGTCATTCTGTTCCCTCTACCCATGGACTTG
>JAUWOB010000144.1 GCA_030612345.1 Dehalococcoidia bacterium
GTTATGAATTCGGCCATCGGTGGGCTGACCCTGTAGTAAAAATCCACGAAGGCTCGGCCCACCGCGTTGGTCAGCAGGTATCCCTCTCTGAACTCACGCAGAATTCGTATTTCGTCGGCCATTGGTGTGCCGTGGGCTGCAGTGGCGATGAAGCACGTCGCGACAGGCTCCAGTGCTTCGGCTGGTTTCACAGTAAGGTCATAGAGCACCGGTGATTGCTCTCCTGTGACAATCTGAAGGGTTACCCTTATTTCCGCATATCTGCCATCAGGAGTTTTAGTCAAGGGCACTCCATCTTGAGCTGTCTCCCAGGCCGACCAGATGCTCTTCTCATGGGAGCTTCTGACCTGAACTCTAATCAGGCTACCTTCTGGCTCCTCACCGGTCCAGGAAATAGTCCCCCAGGAGGCTTCAGCCTGCTCGCTGTCGTAAACAACTGCCCAGGTGCCGATTCTTGTGGTCATCGTTGTTGACACTATACCGGTCGTCCTAGCGCCGTAACTGTAATGCCCCCAGGTTCCAATTAGCCTCTTGGACAGGTCAACAGTGTTGGTATCAGGATCAATCCGATGGATATGCTCGCTGGCCATATCGGTGGTCCAAACCTTGCCTGCCGCATCTACGGCAACGCCTGAAGGGTAGTCAAACCCCTCTATTTCGGCTATCAGGTTCCCGTCGTTGTCATAGCGCAGAACGCTGTCGCGGCAGCTATCCGCTACCCAGACATGGTTGTCCTTGGGAGTCACGGCAACGCCTCGAGCGCAACCCTCCAGCGTATCCTTCACAAATATGATTTCATCGGTTTCTATGTCAATCTTGTAAAGCCTGTTACTATCCCCGCCGGTCACGAACAGGTGACCAAGGTAATCCGGTGTAAGGCCATATGTGTGGTATGGAAAATCTAGGGCGCGGATCGGCTCCGGACTGGAGGGGTCAATGCGCAAGAGCGGACGCACCGACCAGATGACGCCATTCCTGTCGATGGTCGCTCCGTAGGCAAAGTGTTCCCATGGCGCAACATCTAGCACATCAAGAATCTCGCCTGTATCTCCCTCAATGTAGTAGAATTTCTGGGGAGCCCCAGTTCCGACCCAGAGGTTATTTTCAGCATCAACCGCCAGACTCCTGGGAGATGTACCCCAGAAATCCGTGTCATAAGGCCCTTCATAAGTGCCCGGCGCATATGCGCCTTCCTGGCCGGGCAAAAGGACAACCTCAAGAAGCACGCACTCATCCTCGCCCCAGGCGAGAAGCTCTGTCCCCGCGATGTTGCCGTCTCCGTCAAGGTCCCGCGAGGTCTGGATCATGCCATCTTCATTCCTATCGATACAATGATCGGCTTCGCAAAGCCCGATCTTCACCACCGTACCGGCTCTTCTCAGTCCCACCCAGACATTGCCCTGGAGGTCGACGATGGCTCTCGAGGGACTGCCGTCTTCAGGCAGCAAGCCCGGGGGTACGACCCGGTAACGCCCTAGTTCATCTCCCGTTTCTGTATCGACTCTGGAAACAGTCCCCTCATCATTGGGAACCCAGATAAATGGCAGATTCACCAGCTCTTTGGAGAGATGTAGCTGGTTCTCAACTGCCTCTACTCCCACGAGGACTCCTTCCTCAAAGTCGGCGTCAGTGGCATAAGTCCTCTCGATCTGCGGAAAAGCAGGGCCTTCCGGTACACAAGCGGTCAGCACCCCGGCGAGGATCAGGGTCACGCAGCCCAGAAGTGCAGCGATCAGCCTCGTCTTGATGGCCACGCTTCTATTCTCCTCCTTCATCGTCTAGGTCTCAGCGGCAGCTTAGTCTTGCTGAAAGCTCTGGCTTGGCTTTTGCCGCCCCCTCACTGTCCATCTGACACCACCGAGAATCGCCCCAGCGACTGGGGGGACAACTGCAATCGACGAGGAGTTGATTATGTTGCGGCAGGGGAAAAGAGTCCGGTTAGCATGTCCATATGTGCTCAACTGAGCATTGTGGGAACTGCCGCAACCCTCTGACACACACACTTGACCATCACCCTTCCGCTATTCTCAGAATACTGTTTCTACTAGTAGTATTGTACCACCACCCAAGGAATTGTCAATAGGCGTTCTCTTCCGCGTCGACGCTTTTTGGCGGAGAAACTCACAAGGGTGCCGGAAGGCGATCGATGGCAAGATCCTGGACGGCCACCACCTGCACATCACCGGGCAACGTTCTGATGGTGTTCAGGCTCCTACCGCGACGGGTATTTCGAGGCACTTATCACGTCCAGCAGTCTGGACGTGCTTAGCTGGAGAGACGGGTCATCAAGCTGCCATAGATTTACGCATGCCAGGACGTAAGCCCTGTTGGGTGCATTGGGAATCAGTCCGTGGTCACCGGTGAAATCAAGGAGCTGTGTTGTGGGCACAGTCACGGAGATAGACTGAATCTCATCCCTGAATCCTTTCTTGCTGGCCACCAAGTCATAATCCCCAAACCCTGGGACCGCCAGTGCATAGTTTCCATTTTCGTCACTGACGGCATTCGCTATTGGCTGATCATTCCGGTACAGGATAACAGCTGCCGCCGGCAAGATGGTGCCATCAACCTCCTTTATCACTCCGGCTATCCCGACCGTGGTGGCCACCATCGCATCAACCACCTG
>JAUWOB010000101.1 GCA_030612345.1 Dehalococcoidia bacterium
GCCATGGGCGATTATGGCGGCGCTGCGCAGGGAAACCGCGCCTGACGAACTCTCCCGACTCACCGGCATAGACCCCTGGTTCATGTACAAGCTCAAGAATATCGTCGACATGGAGAGGGAGCTTCTTTCCCGGCCACTGCAACCGCAGCTGTTAAGGGAAGCAAAGAGACTGGGCTTTTCAGATGCGCAGGTGGGCACTTTGGCCGACAGGTTACCGGAGCAGCTAAGGCGGCTTCGCCATGAATGGCATATTTGCCCGACGTACAAGATGGTAGATACCTGCGCTTCAGAATATGATGCTGAGAGCCCTTACTTCTACAGCACCTATGAAGAGGAGAACGAAGCTGAGCCCCTGGAAGGGCAGAAGGCAGTGGTTATCGGCAGCGGACCCATACGCATCGGCCAGGGAATTGAGTTTGACTATTGCTGTGTACATTCAGCCTGGACACTTCGGGAAGTAGGAGTGAAGAGCATCCTGGTCAACTCCAATCCTGAGACAGTTTCCACAGACTTTGATACCAGTGACCGCCTCTACTTCGAAGCCCTGGATGAGGAAGGAGTCCGGGACATACTGGAGAATGAGAGCGGTAACGGTTCGGCACCACCATCTATCATCCAGTTTGGTGGACAAACGCCCATTAACCTGGTTGGGCTCCTGGCCCGTAGCAATCTGCCCATACTCGGCTCAAGCGCCGAAACTACAGATATCGCTGAAGACCGCCGCCGTTTTGAAGATTTCCTGGACAGGTTGGGCATTCCTCAACCACCGGGGGCCGGAGTGACATCGCTGGAAGAGGCATTGAACATAGCCAGGGAGTTGGGCTATCCTGTGCTGGTGCGTCCGAGCTATGTCCTGGGTGGCAGAGCTATGGAGATCGTGCACAACGAAGGTGAGTTGATCCGCTACCTGACACTGGCCCTCGAGATGGATGGCCAGCATCCCGTGCTCATTGATAAGTACTTGCAGGGGAAAGAGGGCGAGGGGGATGCCATTTGCGATGGAAGAGCAGTCCTCATCCCGGGCGTGATGGAGCATATCGAGAGAGCCGGTGTACATAGTGGCGATTCTATAGCAGTCTATCCTGGTGTAAATCTAACCAGCAATGAAGTCAACACCATGGTTGACTACGCTACTAGAATTGGACTGGCGCTACAAGTCAGCGGCCTGTTCAACATACAGATGGTGATCGTACGGGAAGATGGCGGCTCATCAATATATGTGCTTGAGGTAAATCCCCGCGCCAGCCGAACTGTGCCCTTCATATCGAAGGTGACCGGCCTGCCCATAGTCAAGATCGCCACCAAAGTAATGGCCGGAATCAACCTCGAGGAGCAAGGCTATGCCGGCGGGCTGTGGAGGAGAGGAAAGGTGGTAGGTATAAAAGCGCCCGTTTTCTCCATGTCCAAATTGAGTGGAGTCGACAGCTACCTCGGCCCTGAGATGAAGTCTACGGGCGAGGTTATGGGCATTGATTACAGCTTTGAGGCAGCCTTGATCAAGGCGCTTTTAGCCGCTGGCTTGATGCTGCCTCAAGGAGGTAGGGTGCTACTTAGTATTGCGGACAGGGATAAACCTGAATCCTTGCCTCTGATTAAGCAATTGCATTCGCTTCACCACGAACTCTATGCTACCGAAGGCACCGCAGCGATGATTGAGTCCATAGGGTTCCCGGTAAGAATGGTCACCAAGAAACTAAGCGAGGGGCATCCTAATGTTGTTGATGTCATACAAGATCAATCTGTAAACGGAGTAATCAATACCATCACCGGCGGGCGTGTTCCATTGCAGGATGGATTCGCTATCAGACGTGCTGCCGCAGAAAAAAGGATACCATGCTTCACTTCATTAGATACTGCTCGGGTGGCTATAGGAGCGTTAGCACATAGTAGCCAGATCTTTAACGTGCAACCACTCAGGGAGTATCTAAAGAGCAAAGATGAAAATGCAAAATGACAGCGCAAAATCAGAGTACAATGCCAAAGATACAAGGCGAAAATCGAAAATGGACATTAAGCAAACCACAGATCTGACTTTTGATATTTGACTCTTGCTTTTGTTTGGGCTTTAGCATGGAACAAGCCTTGTGCACTATAAGTTCGAATGTGGAGGTCATGCCCGGCACACACCTCATGTGGCTTGAGGCGCCGGGCATAGCTTCTTCAGCTGAGCCGGGGCAATTCGTCACAGTGCGCTGTGGAGACTTCACCTTACGTCGCCCCTTGAGCATTCACTATGTTTCGTCGCCAGAGATTGCCCTTCTCTTCAGGGTAGCTGGCAAAGGCACACTCTGGCTATCCCAGCGACAGCCAGGCGAGAGAGTAGATGTTCTTGGTCCTCTAGGCAACGGGTTTGGCATGCCCCCGACAGAGTCCAGGCAGTCCAAGCACTTGCTGCTGGTGGCCGGGGGAATGGGCATTGCCCCGCTCGTCTTCCTGACTCGGTATGCTGCATCGCGACACCGCATAACCCTGGTTCATGGGGCGAGCACTGCTGCCCAACTCTATCCTTGGAACGTCGTCAGGACAGGGTCTTCCTCTATCGGCAAGACGCAAAGGAACCTCCCGCCCTTACCTGAAGGAGTCCAGTTTCTTCCCGTCACCGAGGATGGCAGCGCGGGCAAGAAAGGCAAGGTCACTGATGCGTTGCCCAGTCTCTTGAACCGGGCCGACGAGGTCTATGCCTGCGGTCCCGTGGAAATGTATAAGACCATGGCCCTCACCCCCGATGAAAATCGGGGTGAGGGTGAGATGGGAAGCAATCTCAAACTAAGAAAATGCCAGGTTTCCCTCGAGATGAGGCTGGGATGCGGTTTTGGAGCTTGCTACGGCTGCACCATAAGCACCAGAAGAGGCCTGAGGCAGGTATGCCGTGATGGCCCGGTATTTGAGTTAGACGATATCATATGGCAGGAGGTGAAGCTATGACTGTGATAACTGAAGACATCACCCTTCAATCAAAGGGCAATTGCGACATTATCGATATAACCCCCCAGGTCGCAGCTGACGTACAGGAGTCAGGAGCTAACAGCGGAATAGTCACCTTGTTTGTAGTCGGTTCAACGGCCGGAATAACCACCATAGAGTATGAGCCGAATCTACTTTCCGATTTCAAGAACATGTGGGAGAGGGTGATGCCCAGGAACATTCCCTATGAGCATGATAGGACCTGGGGAGACGGGAACGGCCACTCGCATGTGCGCGCTTCCGCGCTGGGACCTTCGCTGGTAATACCCTTTGTGAACAAGAGGTTGACTCTGGGTACCTGGCAGCAGATAGTTCTCGTTGATTTCGACAACCGTCCCAGGTCGAGGAAGATTGCTGTTCAGATACTCGGCGAGTAAGCAGAAGCGCACAGGCTGAATACGTCGTCCCATGGTATCGTGAAGGAAAGAGCATGTGAAACAGGATCACGGGATCGGGCCGTGGATTCTCAAGAGCTCTGCCCGGGAGAGCCAGACTGCCTTAACCGTCAAAGGGCTACGAAAGGTGGCATGTCTCCTCAGCCAGGGAACGTGATGAGATTGCATCAGTGCGGCGATGTGGAGCCGGGCCAGCTTTATCCTCAGGGTGTCCGGCAGGTCGATGACCTGGAATCCCAGCCGGCCCGCCTGAACATGAAAGGCAGTCCAGCCATATACTGCAACTATCCCATTGTATTTCCCGCCGGCTACCTCCGCGGCAAGGAGTTGCAGCCCGTCCCTGAAGTAGTAGATAAGCCCCCGCGGGAAACCTCTCATTCCTGACTCTGAGCTTGAACGCCATCTCTTGGCAATCCAGTCACTATTCAGATGTAGTTTGATGACAGGGTCGCCACGCCTGACCACACAGCCATCCTCCAGCCTGATAGAGCAGCCCCTATGACGTCTTACTTCGACGCAGATGATGCTGCTTCCTTCAAGAGGCTTGATACCGAGGACTACTGCGTGAACCTTGTTTATGATGGGCAATATGACCCGTATGATAGGTCTTAGCAAGAGAGACGCCATGTATACCGCCCTGCAAACTCATTTTCTCCGCATGATCAAACAACCTCCACCGGCATAGCCGCTGACTCCCCTATAGCTCAGTGATCTACAGGCCGCGGCTATCGCAACGACCGGTTCACGTTGGAGATGATGTTCTTCCACTTCCCCATATGACAGGAGCGATCCTCGAGCGTGGTCACCAGCTCAACACGGATCGACGGGCAATCGACCCCCAGGGCACGCAGCCTCTGGCCCAGTTCCTCCCTCACGCTGCGAGCTACATCTCCGTTCCCCCCCTCGAGCATCAGTCGCAGGCAGATGCCTTCCGATTCATGAACCACCTG
>JAUWOB010000045.1 GCA_030612345.1 Dehalococcoidia bacterium
ATTATTGCTGGCGCCGCGGGCGGGACAGGATCAGGGGGGATGCCAATCATTGCCAAGGCGCTGAAGGAACGATACCCCAATAAAGCGGTTTATTGCCTCGCCATCCTCCCCTTCGAACATGAAGAAAGGACAGAGGAAAGGGCGGCATACAATGTTGCAACTTGTCTTAAGTCTACCTACTCTGTCGCTGCTGCGGTGCTTCTTTGTGACAATGAGCGGTTTCTTAAGAGGGATGTCACCCTGATGAACAATATTGAAAAGATCAATCAGGAAATAGTGTCACCATTTTTGGATTTGCTCTGTGCTGGTGAGGAGGTAAAGCGGAGCCGTATTGGAGCGAAAACCGTCGATACCGGCGATATAATACAGACTTTGGAGGGTTGGACTGCGATAGGCTTAGGCAAATCGTATCTGCCGATGTGGAGTTGGTGGCCTTTCGAAAGCCTACGAAATTTCAGGAAAAAGGGTAGAGAAACCCAGAGAGGCTTAGAGGCAGTAGACCAGGCACTAAGTGAGCTTTCGGTGGTAGTTAGCCCCAAGGACGCGGGAAAGGCCCTATATATGCTCTCCGCACCATCTAAGGAGATGAATGTGTCTCTGGTGAGAGAACTTGGCAGTATCATGAAGGAGATGGCAGAGGATGCCGTAATCAGAAGTGGCGACTATCCCAGAGCAGGCCGTGATGTCAGTGTAACCCTTATCTTCTCCAAGCTCAGCAGTGTAGATAGATTGAAGGAGTTCTATCGGGGTGCAGCAAGCTCTACCTCCGACTTGAAAAAGAGACAACAGGAGGCGCAGGTAAGACTTAAAGAGATGGATGAGATCGGAGTAGATTTACCTTCGCTATTTGATGACCCTAGGCAATAGCCATCTCTTATATCTGTGTCACAGAGTATTTGCCGAGAAGCAATGCCAAGCGACTCGGTGCATGACAAATAGTGGCAGTTCCTATGGTTGGCGCTTCAGAACCCACCGAGATCAGTAAGTTGGATGAACTCGTGCAACTGGGCACACTCCGGTGCTGCTGGGAGCCGAATCACGGCTGTATCGGTACCTCTGGCCGCCGTCGCTGAAATGGCTGACCGTGTACGAGCCGACGACTGGAGCGCTGATCTGTACGAAGTGCTGCTCAACGCGGCGCAATAAAGCAAATTACGTCAGGCGTTGGCTAGCCACCAAGCAAAGATAACGACCCCTAAAATGCTTCATTCGTCCTGCTCGATGCGTAGAAGCTCAGCTAGCCCACAAAGGGTGGGTTATCGATTCGCTTTTCTGACCCATGTGGACTACTACCGCGTTGTGCCTGGGCTTACCAGGCGCCAGTAGTGATTTGTAGTAAGGTTCTGAATGATGGCAAACTCCGGGCCGATATAAGATAGCGCGATGTTGTCTCCGGCTTGCAGCTCGGAAGCGCCTATCTTGAAGTCGACGTCAAAATCTATCTGCTGAAATTTTTCGTCGTACAGACCGCTAATGCTAATTGAATAGTACCACCTGAAGCCAGAACGATTGGAATTTATTGCTGTCAACTTTCCCACCCTGCATAGAAAAATCGCCTGACAATTTGGGCAGCATAGCTTCTTCGTTGACCGATTGAAACTATACAGGTTATGCGCATCACAATCTGGACAAATGAGCATAATCTGCGACAGCGAAGACTTCCATAGCGCCTTGGGACCCTTCCTCCGTCTAGCCAAGTAGACCTTATCATAGCTAGCTCTGCTCACCGGGTCGGATAGACATAGGTAGGCCTCATCAAGGAACTTCATTCTTTCCACAATGATATCGCTGTCCTCCTCCTCGAAGTGATATCGCTGAATGAGGGCAGCATAGGCAGCCTTGATCGCCTCCAAATCAGCATCGGGGTTAACACCGATGATAGCGTAGTAGTCCTTCCAAGTCACCTCTTGCTCTTCCATCAACATCCGCTCCGTCTCACCAATGAACGTAGTCACCTAATAAGGGCGACTCACACTGGCTATGATTCTAGCACAAAAGCACAATGTCCTGAAAGGATTACATATCACCTGATAACCGGAAAGGTAAACATAACCGAAAGAAGTTTGGTCAGTGGCTTAATGGAAAGAACAAGCTCGTGGTGCCCCAAATTGGAGCAAGTTTGAACAGCGATAATACAACCGAGCAAATAGCCTCACAATGTACGAGGGCAGAATCTAGACAATTTAGATCCGACTATAAGGCCGAGCTGTATCTGTGCTGGTTGTGGTAGCCATCGACAATGGCTACCGCTCGGTAATCTGCTATTCCACATCGCGCACCGCTATTCTAACCGCCTCCGGAAGCTCTTCTTACCTTTTTCAGTTCTAGTGGTTCCTCCCTGGCTTCTTGACCACAGCTTCCTAAATACACCGCCTTAAAGGCTGAGTCTCAGCAGTTCTGCAACCTTCGCCCGGCAAAACACAACTACCTGGTCTTCAGAAACTGCCAGCTATCAAGAATCTGCTCGGCACCGTGGATAATGCTATCGACTAGCTCCTGTACCGTCGGTATGTGGTCGATGACACCGGTTGCAAAAGATACTGCCCGACTAAAGTCTGGTTCCCTGGGCTCAGAAGGATCATCGGTAGGACGCCTCGGTGGTCCCGGCACCATTACCCGTTGGCGGAGTTCAGGGTTGTCCGGACTCAACTTGATTATTGCCTCTTTGATGGACTCCTTTATTGGGCACTCCTGGGTTGCCAGGAAAGCACTCCCCATCATTATGCCATCAGCGCCCATGCCGCGGGCAGCCAGAAAACCGTGTGCATCACCGATGCCGCCGGCGGCGATTAGCGGAACCTTTATCTGCTTCCTGCCCCAGATGATGGTCGTCATAGTCGGGAGTTGCTCCGGGTTCTTGATGCCCGCCCCCTCCAATCCCACCAGAATGATGGCATCTGGCCCCAGCTCCTGTGCGTGAAGGGCATCCTTTACCCTGGCCGCCTTGTGTATCCACGTCAACCCGCCGGCTTTGATGCCAGGGACAAGGGCATCGGGCTTAAAGACGGATGTCTCTACGTGAACCTTCTCTTCAATACACACCTCGAGCAGTTCCTCGATTCTGGGAGTGATACCAATGCTCAGGTTGACCCCAAAGGACCCGGGCGAGCCGGCAGTAGCCTTCCGGCACTCTCTTATGTGCTCTCGGAGTTTCTCCGGAGTCCCGGAGACAGAGGCGGTAATGGTGCCATGAGCGCCAGCCCGGGCGACACAGGCGGCAAACTCCCAGTTGCCAAGCTGAGCGATGGCACCCTGTAAAATGGGATACTTACAACCTAAAAGCTCGGTTACACTAGTTTTCCATTCCATTTTTATCCACCTTTGTCATGATCTTTGTGTATCATACTGCCCATTTTGACGTGCACGGTCAAATACGCAATTGCTCTCCCTCGAACACAAATCTTACCTTACGAATCGGTCTAAGTCTAGGGAATTCCAGGAGGCACTCAAATGGCAGCAGTGGGTTCCACACCAGAACGATTTCACCCATAGCTAGCAAGGTTTAATCGCTGCCATTAAGGACAGTAGAACGTCGAGAGCCTCGTCTGCTTCTTCCCTGGTTATGATGCATGGTGGACAAATCTGGATACGGTTAGTTCTCGGCCCTACTAGACGAGTAAATATGCCGTTCTCAAGCAGTTTGTGCCACAGTCCCTCTCGCAAATCCCGGCGAAGTGGTCGCCTGCTCTCCTTGTCCTCCACCAGTTCCATGGCCTGGAAGAGACCGCGGCCTTCCACCAAGCCAACACAGGGGAGCGGCAAAAACTCATTCTCCAGTCGCTGCCTTATGTGCTTGCCCAGGTCGGCGGCGTGCTCCACAAGCTTTTCTTGCACGTAATAGTCTATTGCAGCAATCGCCGCAGCACACCCAATCGGGTGTCCCGTGTAGGTGAAGCCATGCATGAACAGCTTTCCCTTGAAAGCCGAATACACCTCGTCGCTGAAGGCAACGGCCCCAAACGGTATGACCGTCCCGCTAATCCCCTTGGCCATAGTCATTATGTCCGGCCTGATATCCCAGTGCTCAGAAGCGAACATCTTGCCAGTTCTGGCGAACCCGGTCATCACCTCGTCAGTTATGAGCAGTATGTTGTGTCTCTTGCAGATCTCCATCACCCTGGGCCACCACTCTGGAGGAGGTTCAATGCAACCCGCGGAGCCCATTATCGGCTCGGCGATAAACGCGGCGATGCTGTCTGGGCCCTCTTCCCAGATAACACTCTCTAACAGACGCGCGCTCAGCATGCCACTATCGGGAGCGTCTCCAAACATTGAGCGATAGCTGTAGTAGCTGGGGACCCGCACGAAGCCGACAGGCGGTGGACCGAAGGGGTTATTTATGGCGCCCGCCCCCAGACCGGTTACGTAGGTTGAATAGCCAGACAGCCCGTGGTAGCCATGGTACAAGCTGATAATCTTATACCTGTTTGCTTGCCCTTTAAAGTACCAGTACGAACGGGCAATCTTGAGTGCCGAGTCTATCGCTTCTGAACCACCACTTGTATATAAGAAGTACCTCAGGCCTCCCGGTGTAAGCTTGGCCAGCTTCTGGCTCAGCTCGATGGCATATGTGTTAGTAGCCCCGTAGAAGCTGGTGACATAATCTATATTGCCGAGCGCTTCTATCACTGCGTCGACTATTGCACGGCAATTGTGCCCCAGATTACAGCAGACCAGTTGGGATGACAGATCGATATACTCTTTGCCCTCCGTGTCAACCAGATATATGCCGTGAGATTTCTCGAAAACGATGCCGAGATTTTCGCCGACCACACAGAAGGGATGAACAACATGTTCCAGGTCGGCCTGGAGAAGCTCCTTTGTCCTTTCACTGGTCATTTTGCTCCTTTCAATATCAGGTTTCATGTGAATTGGTTCCCATTATCACTCATTCTGACTACTTCCTCAAGCGGTCCGTGAGTATCAAGCCCGTTGCGATTTGCGTATCTGGCAATTCACTGGACAAAGGGAACCAGTCGACGGGGACCTCCAGCAGTTGCCCGAGGTCTGGACCTGCGCCGCTGGAAGCCTGGCCGAGACCCCGGAAGAAAACGAGTTATACGACAGAAGAAAGGACCCGTACCAGCAGAGGAATCTCCTGCAGCAACAACCGGTGGTCGCACGTGATTTGCACGGACATCTCATGGACCTAATGTTGAATATGAGGGCTGGCTGAGCATCGTTTCGAATCCACGCGGAGATGTTCTATCGCCAGGACGAATGTCTATTGGGGAGCTTTAGTGGCTGCAGGCATCAGCGATTCTATATCCCCTCACGGGCGATTTGGGGGGAAAGGCGCTTAACTCTCGGGTAGGGGCTGCCAACGGAAGCTCTGGCTCCATGCTTGCTCCGGTATCGAGGAGGACCGTTCTTCCTGTAGAACGAGTTACTATCACCGGGCGGTCGATGCCCTTTTAGGACTGCTCGTTACAGTGGACGGGGGCGATACAAAAATGGGCTTGTCTTGCGTTGGCCCAACGGTAAAACGACGGAAATCACCTCTTTGATTTAGGTCCATCCCAGTCTTTTAGCTTCCTTTCTGCCTCTCGAATTCACCACAGATGGAACTTCTTTACCAATCTGCTTATGCTTGGTACTCGCGGCCAACGTATCTTCGCCTGTAGGTTCCATATAACCAAGCCCAAAACGAGAAGGAAAAGAGGCATAAACCACGAGTGGAGTCCTGCCGTTGAGGCCCATGAGACTGTTTCCGAGAGTCCAAGCGGTGGCTTCCATCCGAGGAATAGACAATCAAGACCTTTGCCGAACGGCTGGCTCGGGCGTGTGAAATAGATATAAAAACCATGCACACCAAGGAGAGCTGACCATATGGAGCCAAAGATTAGCATTAGTTTGACTGGATATCTTAACACCTTTTCATCTCCATTTAATTCTTCTCCTAATTGCATAGGGACAAACCAGTGCTACTATGACGCTTTGAACACGAAGGGCTTCTGGTATACGAAGAGAGCCACGAAGGCCCGTGGGAATATGGAAAACACCAGGTAGTTGGAAAAGTTCACGAACTATTGGAGGAATACGAATGGATGGAATACTTGGAGTAGCGCTCTTAGTGCGCGAAATACTAGGAGCACGGTCTTCTGCGAAAGACCATGCTACATAGGTGTGATGCCCTCTCCCATGTCCTCCATTACTTATTCCAATGGCAGCTCTGTTAACTCTCCTATCTAGTAGCCACTCTCTATGCCCAGCGGTACTTGACATCCAGCCTCTGACAATTGCTTTTGGTGATGAAGAGCCCATAAAACAATTCTCGCCACCTTGAAGCGCATAACGGTCGGTATGATATAAACGACGTGCTTTCGCCATTGCCTCACTATGGTTTCTCGACAATTCGTGCATATAAGAATCCCACTCAACAGGCGGAATATGCCTTTTCTTTCTCTCTGCGTTTATTAGCCGTTGTGTCTCCTTCTCATTCCATGTGGGTTTCATGAATCATGGCTCCTCACATATCGTTATGTGAATCACATTAATGTTGAACATCTGCAGAGACGTGTCAGACTAGATCATTCGTTCCGCTTGTCAGAAAGACCTGCTCTCACGATTTGATTTCGGTCTATGTTAGCTTTGGCGCGTCTTTTCTACGTTCGATTCTTATCCTTATCATGTTGCCTCCGAATCCGCTGGCTGGACGCGCCTTGCTCTCCGGTGAGCACGCCACCTGTCTATGCACTGAATGCGGTCACGGCACTGGAGTGTCGGGGTTTGGCTTCACGTTTCTATTACAGGGCACTTAGAACCAGCTACCTGTGAGCGGATCAGCCACCACCGAGAGGTAACGAGAAGCTAGTCATTCACCTCCAACGCATTCATGTTGATGAGTTCTCTGGCCCACTCCTCAATCTTATCATTCTCTTCAACTACAAATTCCTGTCCCCTGGGCCGGGATTGAAAATAGTCGTCCTTCCAGGAATTCTGGTCATGATAGCTTATGCGTACGCCATTGAAACATTCTGGAAGTTGCCATCTTGAGCGGCTATAGCCTTCCTTAGTTAAGACGAGACTGCTACTGAAACGAAAGGCACCAGCACCCGGTAAATAATCATTCCATGATAAAGTTTCTTCGGCAACATAAATTGTATTGTCCTCGCTACTATGAAGTCCTGAAGCATGAGAATGATAAAGCATCCATTCAGGGATATTCGTTGTGTTTGGCTCCAGGTGTATCTCCCCTATTTGAAAATAGCCGAAGATTATATGTCGTTCCTTGCCAGATGAGTCAAAACTTAGCTTACCAGAGGTTTTGATTGTTTCCCTGAATGTACCGAAGAATAGAAAGACATCTTTCTCTTTTACTTTTTCCTTCCCAAGA
>JAUWOB010000093.1 GCA_030612345.1 Dehalococcoidia bacterium
CATCGGCATACATCCCATGGCGCTGATAGAATACGATGAGTTGAAGAAGGCAGCGAGGGATGACGAGGAGCTGGCCAAGGTGATCGGGGAGATAGACGAGAAGAGTGTGCCATATAAGGATAAGAGAGAGTTCTTCATTGACTGCTTAGCACGGGGGATAGCCAAAATAGCGGCAGCGTTTTATCCCAACGAGGTAATCGTCCGCTTCTCTGACTTCAGGACAAATGAGTATGCCAACCTGGTCGGGGGGTATCGTTACGAGCCGAAGGAAAGAAATCCCATGATCGGCTGGCGAGGAGCATCTCGCTATTATGATGAGAGGTTCAGGCCCGCCTTTGGCATGGAATGCCGGGCGATAAAGAAGGTCAGGGACGAGATGGGGCTGGTCAATGTGAAGGTGATGGTTCCTTTCTGCCGCACGCCGGAAGAAGGCAGGAAGGTAATACGAACGATGAGGCAATATGGCTTGAAGCAGGGACAGAACGGGCTGGAAGTGTATGTGATGTGCGAGATACCATCAAACGTTATTCTGGCGGACGAATTCGCCGATATATTCGATGGATTCAGCATCGGATCGAACGATCTGACGCAACTAACTCTTGGCCTAGACAGGGATTCGGAGCTTGTGGCGCACCTGTTTGATGAAAGAGACGAAGCGGTGAAAAGACTGGTCAAGCAGTTGATAGATACAGCACACCGGCACAAACCGAGGAGGAAAGTGGGGATATGCGGTCAGGCGCCGAGCGATTTCCCCGAATTCGCCGAGTTCCTGGTTGAATGCGGGATAGACTCGATATCCCTGAATCCGGACGTGGTATTATCAACGAGACTGAATATTGCAGAGGTGGAAGACAGGATAAACGTGAAGGCCGGAAGGCGACCTGCTCGACAAAAGAAGATGGTGCGATCCTAGATCTCAGGATTGTTTCGCCCGCTATGATGACAGTGATTCCATGGTTAGCAGACCCAACATACGCGAACAGACAGAGAAGAAAGAAGAGGCCCTTTCCCCGTATGCCGTTAAGAGTAAGTTCAGTCGTGGTCGGCTGAGGTGGGAAGAGCCATGCCCTATAAGAACGAGTTTCCAGCGTGATCGTGACCGCATTATCCACTCCAAGGCCTTCCGCAGGCTGAAGCACAAGACGCAGGTCTTTATCGCTCCCGCAGATGACCATTATGTCACAAGGCTTACCCACACTCTGGAAGTATCCCAAATAGCCAGAACTATAGCTCGGGCTCTTAACCTCAACGAAGACCTCGCAGAGGCGATTTCCCTGGGACACGATTTAGGGCACACGCCTTTCGGCCATATAGGCGAGGAGGGCTTGAATGAACTGTATCAGGGCGGCTTCAGGCATAATGAGCAAAGCTTACGGGTAGTTGATCTGTTGGAGAGGCAGGGACAGGGGCTGAACCTTACCTGGGAAGTGCGGGATGGCATCCTCAATCATTCCAAGGGACAAGGTGAGGTATTAGGAGAGGGATGGGGAGAGGCCAATACTCTGGAGGGTGCGATATGCAAGATAGCCGATGTAGTGGCCTACGTTAATCACGACGTCGAGGATGCCATAAGAGCAGGCCTTATCTCCCGGGATGATCTGCCCGGTCCGGTGGCAGCAACTCTGGGGCATACACATTCCCAGCGAATTGATACTCTGGTTTGCGACATCATAAACTACTCCTGGCCCGTTAGTGGCAATTGCGGTCCAACCACACCGGCCATCGGCATGAGTCCTGAAGTCCTGAGAGCAACTAACGTACTCCGCCAGTTTCTATTTCAAAAGGTATACTATTCCAGCTTGGCTGGAGAGGAGGCAGTAAGGGCGGGAAAGGCATTGCGTCTCCTTTATTCTCATCTCATGACGCATGAGGATAGGCTGCCTCCTGAGCTTGCCTCCCTGTCAGATAACAGGGAGCGCATAGTCATTGACTACATCGCCGGGATGACCGATCAATACGCGCTGAGACTAGCCGGAGAAATATCTCGATGAGTGTAATCGCGGAGGTAAAGCAGAGATTAGACATACTGGAGCTTGTGGCCGAGTATGTAACTCTGCAAAAAGCGGGACGCAACTACAAAGGGTTGTGCCCCTTCCATAGCGAGAAAGACCCTTCCTTTTTTGTGTTTCCTGCGCAACAAAGCTGGCACTGCTTTGGTGCCTGTGCCACGGGTGGCGATATCTTCTCTTTTGTCATGAAGAAGGAAGGCGTTGATTTTGGCCAGGCGCTTCGTCTCTTGGCTCAAAGGGGCGGCATAGCTCTAAGCCCCCGTGAGGCCCCGGACAAGGCTAAGGATGAGAAGAAGGAGAGGTTGTTCCAGATCAATGAGGCAGCTACTGAGTACTATCATCATCTGCTTTCGAGCGCTCGGGCCGGCGAGATGGCCAGAAGCTATCTGCGCGGAAGAAAGGTCAGGCCGGAGACCATCAAGGACTTCCGTCTCGGTTTCAGCCCTGACGCCTGGGAGACAATCAAGTCCTACCTGCACAACAAAGGTTACGCAGAAAAAGAGCTGGTGGAAGCCGGTCTCATAATAGAGAAAGAGGAAGGAGGCAGTTACGACCGATTTCGCAACCGGCTAATGTTTCCTATATCTGATAGCCAGGGCCGAGTCAACGCTTTCGGAGCGAGGGCTCTGGATGACTCCCTGCCCAAGTACATCAACTCGCCCCAAACACCGGTTTTCGATAAGAGCAACAGCTTGTATGGCATTGATAAGGCTAAGGCTGCGATTCGAAAGGAGAACTCCGCGATAATCGTAGAGGGTTACATGGATGTTCTCACTGCTCACCAGGACGGCTGGCGAAATGTGATCGGCTCAATGGGAACCTCTTTGACCGACAAGCAGGTGGCAGGCCTCAGACGCCTCACCGCCAACGTAACTCTGGCCCTGGATGCCGATCTTGCCGGAGAAGAGGCTACCTTGCGGGGCAAAGCGGTATTAGCTTGCTCCAATGCTGAAGCAAAGGTCATCCCATTGCCCGCAGGAAAGGACCCCGACGAAGTAATAAGAGAGGATCCTGCGCTCTGGCAGAAGCTGGTAGAACAAGCGATGCCTATCGTGGACTTCGCATTTCAGTCCGTACTAAGCAAGGTCGATGTCAACAAGGCCAGGGACAAGTCTCTAGCCGTGCAGAAACTCCTGCCCTCGATTCATGATATGAGAGATCCTGTACAACAATCCCACTACCTGAGAAAACTGGCAGCCGCACTGAAAATCGAGGAGTCTGCCATAAGAGTCGCTTTGCGTGAACTGGAAGCCGGTCAGAGACGGCCTCACCCTCACAAGCCGGCAGAGCAATCCCGCCCAGCCCGCCGGTTTCTATCCAGCCCTATAGAAGAATACTGCCTCGCGCTTCTTCTGCAACACCCGGAGTTGCGGCCTCTGGCTGGAGAACTATCGCCGGAGCACTTCGAGTGCACGGAGAATCGGGAGGTCTTTATCAAATGGCAGCATTCTTCGCAAATCCCAACCCTTGAAAGTGAACTTGACAGTAGTCTGTTAGAACATTTACACTACTTGGTTGACAGAAATTTCCCACCAGCTATACGTGGCAGCGAAAGAACACGCCAATTTGCTCTGGCCGACTGCATTCTCCGTCTGCAGGAAAAGCTATCCCGGAAACTAGAAACTGAGAAGGAGGCGGCGCTTGAGCTGGAAAGGGCAAGGGGCGGTATAAGCTCGGAGTTGTCCAAGCTGAGCGAGCAAGGAATAGATTCGGGGCAAAGACTTCAGGATGTATTTGTCAAAAGAGGGAGAAAGCCATGGCTTCAATGAAAGAAGAAGAGATTAACCTGGATAGCGAGGAAGTGGGCGCGGAAGGCTCACTGAGCGATGAGGCCGAAGCTGAGGACACCGGCAGCCTGACGGAGGAAGCCGAGGAGAAGGAGGAAGGCGAAGCGTCTATCCCCGAGGAAGCGGAAGAGATCAAGCCTCCGGCACCGGTAGAGGACCACGAGATAATCGACGACTCAGCCCGTATGTATCTTCAGGAAATAGGCAGGGTGCCGCTTCTCACTGTCACTGAGGAGAAGGTACTATGCCGGAAGATAGAGCTGGGCAGAAACGTAGAGAGGATCGAAGACAGCCATTTCAAGAAATACAAGAACCTCCCTTCGCCGTCTGACATAGTGGTTCACCTCATTTCTCAATCATGCAAGGCCTACCCGCTTGTTCAGATTGTCCAGGAGCATATTGGTACGGATCGTTCTAGCAACGCGGCAGAGACAGTCAGCAATCCTGAGTTCTGTCTGGCCATCCATGATGTCATAGACCCGTCTTTAACGGCCGCAGTCGCCAATGAAACAGGCAAAGGGGTCGCCGCAGCCGAACAAGCCATAGTGAACCTCTCCATAAACTGCCAGCTGCTGCCGCCGCAGTTGCGGGAGATCCTGGCCAGAGACGGGACTTCATGGCAGGGATTGAAGGCTCTCTTGATTGATGAGACGTTCTTGTCTGAGATCAACTCTCATAGGAGTGAGTTCAAGGACTACTTTGAACAGGCCAAGGCCGAGGCAAAAGCATCGGAAAAACATCTCACTGAAGCAAACCTGCGCCTGGTGGTGAGCATAGCCAAGAAATACATCGGACACGGCATGCCGCTCCTTGAGCTTATCCAGGAAGGGAATATCGGCCTTATCCGCGCCGTGGATAAGTTTCAGTATAGAAAAGGTTACAAGTTCAGTACCTACGCTACGTGGTGGATCAGGCAGGGTATCACCCGCTCTATAGCTGACCAATCACGGGCCATTCGCATTCCGGTACAC
>JAUWOB010000077.1 GCA_030612345.1 Dehalococcoidia bacterium
GAACATCAACGAAGATGTCAATCCGGTCAAGTAACGGTCCGCTTATTCTCTTATGATAGCGAGCGATTTCTCCTGCCGCGCATCTGCATTCTTTGAACGGGTCGCCATAATACCCGCAGGGGCAGGGGTTCATAGCAGCAACCAGCATGAAGCTCGCAGGGAAGGTGACACTGCCGTGGACGCGGCTGACGGTAACTGTTCTGTCCTCAATTGGCTGGCGTAGCGATTCCAGGGCACTATGCCCAAACTCGGGGAATTCGTCCAAGAAGAGCACGCCGTGATGGGCCAGGCTTATCTCGCCAGGCCGCGGCCATTGCCCCCCTCCCACCAGGCCAGCATGAGAAACCGTATAGTGAGGCGAACGATAGGGGCGCTCCACAATGATGGGAGTGTCTTGCGGCAGTAATCCGCTAACGCTGTAGAGCTTCGTTACCTCGATAGCTTCCTCCATGGTCAACAAAGGGAGTATCGATGGTAGAGAACGAGCCAACATAGTCTTGCCGCTTCCCGGGGGACCACACATGAGGATGTTGTGTCTTCCTGCCGCTGCTATCTCTGAAGCTCTCTTGGCATGCTCCTGACCCTTGACATAAACGAGGTCGAAGGCATAAGCAGGGCGAAACTCCTGCTCCCAGTTCAACTCGCTACGGTACTCCGGAATGCATATTTCGCCCTGAAGGTGAGCAGCCAGCTGCGCCAGGGATTCGGCAGGAAATGTGTGTATATTATCTATCAGGGAAGCCTCTTTGCCATCATCCCGCGGCACGAATACGGTAGATAAGCCCTTATCTCGAGCCAAAGCTGCCATAGGTAAGACCCCGTGGGTATGGCGCAGCTTACCGTCCAGAGAGAGTTCCCCTAGGAAGATACTGCCGGAGAGGTCAGCGTTTAGCTGTCCCGAGCTAATAAGTATGCCTATAGCTATGGGTAAGTCGTAAGCAGGTCCCTCCTTCTTCAAGTCTGCCGGAGCCAGGTTGACAGTAATACGCCTGCCGGGGAACTTGTAGTTTGAGTTTCTTACGGCTGACCTCACTCTTTCTCTTGCCTCCTGGACTGCCTTGTCGGGTAATCCAACGATGGTAAAGGAAGGTAAGCCCGGCAGCAAGTCCACCTCTACTTCCACCACGGCTCCTTCCAGACCCACAACGGCGGCGCTTTTCACCTTGGCTAGCATCTTGATGAACTCCCCTTGTCTGAGTACAATCTAACCTCCTGCTCTTAGAAAGCCCTCGATTCTTCTAACCAGTTCTGCATTCTCTTCCTCAGATAGCCTAAGGTTGCTCTCCAGCCTGCCGATGTAATCATCGACTTGAGGAAAGCCAGACCTTGCCCGGGCTAGCTGTTGATTCTGCGCTCGAATCTCCGCATCCAAATCGTCAAAATCGAGTTTCAGACCCAGTCTCTCATTCAAAAAGCTCAGCCCCTTTCTTTGAGCCTGGGGATCTTCTCTCCCTGCCAGATAGAAAGGTATCGGCACCCAAAGGCTTACCGCGGGAATGCTCCTTCTTTTAGCTATCCACAACAGAAATGAATTCAAGGTTGGCCTCTCGCCGGGTGGAGTTTCATAATCCGTGTCTCCGACCAGGTCATATTGGCTCAAGGCTTCTTTCATCTCTTCCAAGCTAACTACGGCAAACAACTGGCGCGGCGTAGTATGAGCGCTGAAGCTAACCATTGCCCCAATGGTATACAGTTCCTTCATCCCACAATGCCGCACAGCCATATCCAGAACCGAGTTCAGAAATCCGTACGGTTCAGCCTCGGGAAAATCGCTCCGGAAAAGCACCAGCTCATGTTCCTGGCAGGCATAGAACTTGCTTTCAGGGAACCGGGCCAGATCCTCTCTTATGGCAACTCCACCTAGCGAAAAGAAGCGCTCCGGTTCAATCTCCGCGAATTCCTGCCCCTCTAGCTTCCGGTTCAGATAGTTGATGGTCCTCAGTCCCAGATTTCCCCCGTCTTTGCTCCAGCCCAGCACCAATGAGGAGTTGCGAAACCCTGGTTTCTCGCGGTTACTAGCCGGACAATCGCAATTCAAACTCCCTCACCTCGCTTCTTGAAGAACGTCTCAACATCTTCCATGATCCTTCTCTTCTCTTCATCCGTGATGGGCCCAGGCTCGGCCGGTCGGGCATAGGTCACATCCTTCAGTCTGTCCAGTTGCCCCCTTATCTCCGCAGGGATCTGTCGGTAGAACTCCTCAATGCTCCGCTCCATTTCTTCGGCTGATTCATCTAGCTTCCCCAGGGGAACATCTATATTCAAACTGCGACACAAAACCTCCAACACCGACTTGGAAGCCTTGGGATAAGACAAGGGCAATCCCTGAAGATACACCGGTATCTCTCCCATCAGGCACATAGCCTCAAGACCCCTCCTTTTGGCCACTCCCAACAAGAGTCCATTCAGGCCGGTGATGTTTCCTTGTCCTCCCCCTCCTTCAATATCGGACATGAGTACCGTATTCTCATATCCTCGTATCTCAGGGATCAAGCTCTCGCTATTGGGCACGGCCCAGACTCTCGGCTTCATTGTATGGTGAGTCAAAGCCCCAGCCGCTCCTGCGGTGTAAACCCTGCTGCACTTGAGTTCCTCAGCTACGTCGAGGACGAGGTTAGCCATATGATAAGCTTTCTTTCCCTCGGCATAGGCTCTGCCCCCCTCCCTAGGCTGTTCTTCGCCGACAAAGAGTATTAGATCTTTTCGCCCCGTTCTCTTGAAATAGAATCTGCTGCCCGGAAACTCCAAATGCTGAAGAATTCCCGTACTGAGCAAGGCCCGCCTGGGATAGAAGAAATCCCAGGGCTCGATCTCTGCGAACTCCTCTGCCCCCAACATCCCTCTCAACGCATCAACAGTGATTATCCCGATATTGCCTATACCGGGCCAACTGGCTACGAGAACCGGGTTTTCAAGCTGTACCTCGTAAAGAAACCTGACTCCCATCGCTCTCACCCAATCTGGTTTTATATTATATACTATCTGCTCGCCTGCGGTGTAAAATGGCAGTGATCCATCCGTAAGGAGCTAGAAAATGGCAGACTGGGAGAAAGACCTTCCACCGATCGCCAGAGGAAGATTACTCAGAATTGGCGAGTTGACACGAGAAGAAAAGGCGAATATCGCGGACTCTGAGAGAATGGGCTCTCTGCTCTCCCAGTTCCACCAGGGGCAGATCGGTCCTGAAAGCCTGTGGAAGAGGTTAAAGGACGAAGCCAGGCCATCCCTTCTGAGGGAAACCCAGATGAGGCTGGTGAATTCGTTGAGTTTTGCCAGTACTCCGGCGGACCTGCAAAGGAAGAGCGACGGGATCATTGCCATAGAGACCCTCAAGGAAGACCAGAACACACCTGCAGTTGAGCTCCGGCTGGACCTGATAGAGGATCTACAAAGAAGGTATAGAGCAGAAATCGAGCAAGCCTACAACGGCATAAGAGATGAGGTAGAGAGAGACCCTCAATTAAAGCTCAAACAGGTTCAGCAAGGACAAAGCACGGTCATGGTTCAATTGACTGTTGATGGGGCAGTTGAACAGATTCCTCAATGGAGGGATTTTCTCTCCGAGCACGAAAAGAGATACACTCAGGAATTTGCCGCAGTGTTGGAGAGATTGAGGAGCGAGTTACGTTAGCGTAACACTCCTCGTACTCCCAATCGTGTCTCTCCCGCCGAGGCGGCCACGCTAATGGAGGCGTGTTCAGTACGGGTGAGCAACGCCGAGGACTGCCTATCCGCTGCTACACTACTACTTGCATGCCGTCATGAGCAAACTTGAATGCGTCAGACTCCAATGCACAATAGTCATCGTAGCTACGGTGCCAGTACTCCTCAAGATGAACAAAGAGGATTTTTCTTGCCTCGATGCGTGCCACTACTTCCAGCGTTTGTTCGAAGGTGTACAGGGTAGTCCTTGAGGTGTGATCCAACGGGTATCTGAAGCGGTGTCTGAGCCCGGTCTCGAATATTCCAGGCTGGATGACAAGGAGGTCGGGTCGCTGGACCTCAACTCGATGCTCCGGGAATGGCTTTGCATCGCATGGGGCATACACAACCCTGCGCCCTCGTTTCTCGAAGACATACACAAAGGCCATCTGCTCACCGCGATCCACCGAAATGGCCTCGATGCTCACAGGCCCTGCTTGAACGTTGTCGAGAAACGGCGCTAGTCGGATGAACCCTCTCTTCTCATAGGCATCCACCAGCGGGCCGTACTGGGATTGGATCTTGCGCAACCTATCGTTCAACTCCTCCGGAAGTAATAGGCAAATCTGTTTCTGGGGATAGGCACGCCAGGTAAGAAAATCGAGGGTGACTTGCTCTACCACCCGAAACCCTTCGACATGGTCAGCATCGAGGTGGCGGAACATGAGATAGTCGAGGCGGGGGATACGGGAACGGTTCAGCAGACACGAGATCTCCGTCGGCGTGTCGATCATGAGATTGGATGTCATGAAGAAAAGCCGAAGGGCCCGCACGGGCGTAGGGAACGCCTCTCTTCCTGGCCTGCCGGCAGACCCTGCATTGGCAGAGCGGCTCAGGAATACCCATGCGACCCCCAGAGCCCAGGATAGTCCACTTCATACTAATCTGCGGCACATCTCTGCGGGCAACTAGAGATAAGGCAAACACACCGGCTATGAATCACTCTTCTACTTGAAGGGATCCCACCTTACCGTCTGTTTCTCATAGGCCGGCGGGAACAGTTTTAGGAACTCGTCGTAATAAAGAAGCTCTTTGAAACTAGCAAAGGGCATGCCGTAGGCTGACCTGGCTCGGCTCTTTATCTCATCGGGGCTGATCACTGCGGACACCAGTCCATCCATGACGTCATCCGTGCCAACTCCCATGGCGAATCTGAGCTTCTCACGATTGGCAATCCGCTCGGGAAGCATGTCCCGGAATGCCTCACGCAGAATGAACTTCTCTATCTGCTGCTCGCCGTAAATCTTCCAGGCCATCGGTATCTTCCTGGCGAAAGCGGCAACCCATGCATCCAAGAACGGCATCCGGTAAACCACGGCGTTCGCCATCCAGGCCCGGTCTAGGCGCCTCAGGGCAGTGTTGTAGGCGATATCCAGCAACCTCTGGGCAAGCTGCTCCCGGTGCACGTCGCCCGTCACCTTCGGGCTCTTTAGAACCATGCGGTATCCTCCAAACAGCTCATCCGCCCCTTCACCGACCAGGACGATATCGGCATACTCCTTCGCCATCCGCGCAACATAGTAGTTGGAGATAACGCCCGATACGCAGTCCTCGTCAAAACTCTCAAGGTGCCACACTGCCCGGGGGATCAAATCGGAAATATCTACATCGGTTATGCGATAGATGTGAAGATTGTGTTCAAGGCCGAGGAACCTAGCCATCAGCACGGCGTTCTCGAGGTCGGGGCCCGGCGCATGATCAATGGTGCTG
>JAUWOB010000120.1 GCA_030612345.1 Dehalococcoidia bacterium
CTGTTAGTCCTTAATTATATATTTTAAGTATGGTTATGGGAATATTTATCCTCGTTCAGCACCTTAGTGACACTTCTCTTTCGTCATTGCGAGGAGCCTCGATTCATAGGGGCGACGAAGCAATCTCTAAACGGAGGGGCTGAGTCCAACTATAGCGGTCTTCAGCTTCGCAATGGGATTGCCACGCCCCGACATGTCGGGGCTCGCAATGACACGAGAGGTCATTTCACAATGTTACAAGCATACAAAGTTTCACCCATCTATCTGAACTAGCTCAATGTGTTACGTTCCCCGCTTTATCAGTGGCAGCAGACTCATAACTCAGGCTCCTGGGTTTGCTACCGCGGTTTTCGAGTAAGAGTATTTATGCCACTTATTACTGCAGGATTGCTACCACCCGGCTCCAGCCGGCACTGCCGCCAACTATCTTGATGGGGAAGCAGGCAATCTTGAAACCACAGGGCCGGGGTAATTTATCCAGGTTGGCCAGCTTCTCGATATGGCAGTACTCTTTTTCAATGCCGGCGTAGTGACCACCCCAAATAATGCTTTTATCCCCTGTTTTTTGAAACTCTTCTCTTATTGCCCAGAAAGGTCTGTCCCATCCCCAGGCATCCGTCCCCATTACTCTGATACCCTGCCCAATTAACCACAGGGTTGACTCCCTGGTCATACCACAACCAGCTTCCAGATACTCAGGCGTACCCCAGTACTTGTCCGCTCCGGTCTGAATAAGAACAATGTCACCCGGCTTCAATGTATAACCAATTCCCTTGAGGGCTGCCTTGAGGTCATCAACAGTAACGGCACTACCTCTCGGTTTATGCCGCATGTCCAGGACCACCCCATCACCGTAGAACCATTCCAGCGGCATCTCGTCAATAGTCCTGGCTTTCTTTCCCTCCGATACAGGAGAGTAATGCCAGGGAGCATCAACATGAGTGCCGGCATGAGTGCTGAGAGTTAAAGTGTCCACCGCCCAGCCCAATCCCCGAGGAAGGTCATCCTTACTGCACCCAAATCTTTGTCGCATACCAGCCGCACCGTCTTCGTGCGGAATATGGGTTACCTCCACCGCCTGTCCCTGCCCGGGAACAGCCTCCATAGGTACGCCCAGGTCTATTATCTTCATGCTTTTTATCTCACCTCCTTACTTCAGCATTCTTATAATCCCAGTGTATTCTAGCACCTACCTGACCTCATATAAAACCCAACGTTTAGGAGAGCGCCCTAAGACAATTTGACAGGTACTACACACACGGCTATAGTAGTGAAGAAAGCTAAACACTTTTACCTAGATACAGGATAAGGGCAAAGGAGGCTGCATGAAAGAAGCAGGCATTGAGCGAGTCGCGGTTATCGGTGCCGGGCTAATGGGCTTCGGGGTTGCCGTGGAGTTCGCCAGGTTCGGCTATCAAGTCAGCATGTACAATACGAGAGGGGAAACAAGTAAGCGAGCCATGCAGCAGGCCAGGGAAGCACTTGACTTGATGGCAGAGACGGAACTGATTACCCACGATGAGGCTCTAGCAGCCTATGACCGACTACGGCCTACCACCAATATCGCTGATGCGGCAACAGGCACCGACTTTGTCCATGAATCCGTGCTTGAGCTACTGGCCCTGAAGCAAGAAACTTTCGCCAGGCTTGATGAGCTATGTCCGCCGCCTGTAATACTGGCTACCAATACCTCCACCCTCAGGGTTACCGACATCGCCTCGGCAACCAAATATCCGGAGCGTGTCGTAGCAACACACTACTTCCAGCCGCCTCATTTCATCCCCCTGGTAGAGGTGGTCGGAGGAGAAAAGACGGACAGGAAGGTTGTAGAGAAAGCGGCAAGAATGCTGCGAGGGATGCGTAAGAAAGTGGTGGTTATTGACGTTGACCTCCCGAGATTTGTTGCCAATAGCATCCAATTCGCTATAGCGCGGCAAATTCAGTCTCTGATAGACCGCGGGATATGCAGCCCCCAAACCATAGATGATGTTATCTCCTTCGGTTTCGGTCGCCGTATGGCTTACACCGCTTACTTCAAGCGGTTGGACTTGATCGGGCTGGACTTCAGTTACCGTATGGCAAAAGACCGCGGTATAGAGCCGTGGAAACCTATTGCCGAACACGTGGAGAAAGGCGAACTGGGAATGAAAAGTGGCAAAGGATTCTACGACTGGCCCGGCGACACCGCTGAACAACTTCAGTACCGAGTAAATACCGAGTTAATACGGTTGATGAAGCAGGATATGGAAGCAGGGCTAATCTAGGTAGAGAAGCTATTAACTCTCGCTTGCATGCAACAAACGTCATACGACTGCAACGCAAGTGCTGCTATAATACTAAGGTAATGAATTTAGCCCGGCAAATAGAGCAACATCTCCCTCCCCAACTCCTGGAGTTGGTCAATGACATCAGCGGAAAGGCAGCCGAGCGGGGAGAAAGGGTGTATCTGGTCGGTGGTATAGTACGAGACCTGCTTTTAGGTTATCCCAACTTCGACCTCGACCTGGTAGTCGAGGGCGATGCCGTGAAACTGGCTCAACAAGTGGCTGAAACCACTAAGGCAAAGTTGCTTTCCCATCGCCGCTTTGGCACCGCTAAGCTCAGATATGAGAATTTCACCCTGGATATGGCTACAGCACGAAGAGAAACCTATGCCCAACCGGGGGCACTGCCTACAGTCACCCCGGGCACCCTCAAGGATGACCTCATCCGTAGAGATTTCTCTATCAATGCTATGGCGATATCCCTCACTTCAAACGACTACGGGGAGTTAATCGATCCTTATCAAGGCGCAAGCAACCTCGATCGCCGTCTCATTCGTATTCTACATCCCGGAAGCTTCAGAGACGATGCCACCAGAATTATACGGGGCGTCCGTTATGAACAGCGGTATGGTTTTGAGTTCGAAGCACAAACTGCCCGGCTACTTGAACGGGACATTCCTATGCTGGATACAATAAGCGGCGACCGTATCAGGCATGAGCTGGAACTAATTTTTGAAGAAAAACAACCGGAATTTGCTATCAAGCGGCTTGGCGAGCTAGGAATGCTGCCAAGAATAAGCCCTTCCCTCAAAGGCGATGGCTGGCTAGCTGAGAAATTTGACAGGGCGCGCCGGCTAAAGAAGCCCAGCCAATTGCCCTTGCTCTATTTCTGTCTTCTTGTTTATTCGTCCGACGAAAAGGAAATTGAGCAATTTCTGGCTCGCCTTAACATATCGGCAAAATTATCCCGGGCCATGCGCGATACGCTCCGCCTCAAGACCAGGCTTCCACTCCTGGACAAGCCTTCCCTGAAACCCAGCGAGATTTATTACCTGCTCCGAGAATATGAGCCTGTGGCGATACAGGCAAATGCCATAGCTTCAGACTCCCCAATAGTGCACCACCACCTCCAACTATTTCTCACGAAACTGCGTTATGTAAGACCTTCGCTCGACGGGAAAGAGCTAAAAAGACTGGGCATCTCCGCCGGACCGGAGATGGGAAAGGTCCTCCAGACACTGCATAAAGCAAAATTAGATGGAGAGGTTCGCACCAAGACAGACGAAAAGAAACTAGTCCTCTCCTTAAAAGCGCTTAACT
>JAUWOB010000041.1 GCA_030612345.1 Dehalococcoidia bacterium
TGACATGCTCTGCTCAGCAACTGGCGGCATAAACTGTGTGGGTAACTACCATGGTGGCGGCTCACCGGTCATGGAGCAGATTGCCATCACCACCCAGTATGACATCGAGTCCAGGAAGAAGCTGGTCAGGCACATTGCGGGCATGAGCGATGGCGACCCTGATGCCCTGAGCAAAAAGGCGACCTAATCGGGCGACGCCCGCCTAGGCGTCCAGCCTCCGTCCAAAAGGGGGTCAAGTCTGTTTTTCTAAAGAGACTGCTTCGACTGTCTTCGCTGACCTGGCAACAACGTAGAGGCGAAGAAAAATAGAGTTGCCCCCTGCCAGTCAGGCGAAAACCTTCAAAAGATGATTGACGGTACTGGGGAGGCGATATGATATAGTCTGCACTGGGATTTTGGAAAAAACTACACTATTACCACAAAGGAGAGCAGAAATGTGGGATGCTTCAAAGTGTAACCTGTGCGGCGACTGTCTGGTGAACTGTAGGTATGCCAGTTATGATAGGGATAGGGCGATTGCTGAGATTAAGCTGCTCATGGAGGGCAAAGACGCCGAAATATTGAGCAAATGTACTACCTGCATCGCCTGTAGTGATTACTGCCCTACCGGAGCTGACCCTTCTAACCTTATCTTCAAGATGCAGGAGAAAATAGGCACCTGTCCCATAGTAGTAGTCGGCAAACCACTACGCGAAGAATTAGTCCGGGCACTCGAAGGGCGAGAAGACCCCAGGCAGTTGATACCGGGCACTCCTGATAAGCCTGCTCTGTCACTCGACGCGTTCCGGTTTGACTACTTCCCCGAGGGCACATTTGACAGCCAGCTATTCAAGGGTATGACCATAGTGAGAGGCGGTCAGTATGTGTCTCTTGTAGGCTATGTACATATGGGTGGAGAAAGCTTCGTCGAAAAGTATGGTCAGCGAGTCCTTGACAAGCTGGCAAGGCTGGGCAAAGACATCGTGTATATTCACAATGAAGGCTTTGTCCTCGCGCACGTAGAGGCCAAGGAGTATGGTTTCAAAGTTCCCTTCAAGTACATGCACCTCTTCGAATACCTGCGCAACTATCTGAGGGCTCACAAAAAGAACATCACCAAACTGGGCAAAAAGATTGCCTACCAGGCCAACTGTGCTACTAGATTGATCCATGAGTATGATGCCTTTCTGGATGAGGTCTTCGAGCTTGTCGGCGTGGAACGGCCAAACAGAAAATATGAGCGGTTGAACGCCGTCTGCTGCACCGCCCCCCTTATCTACGTTAACCGAGAGCTTGCCGTTGACATCCAGAAGAAGAACTTCGAGGATGCCATTGCGTGCGGTGCCGATGCCATCATAACTTCCTGCCCTTTCTGTAACAGAGTGCTTGGGCGACCCAGCTTGCAGTTCAATCTACCCAACATATTCATCACTGACCTGTGCCGCATTGCCCTCGGTGAAAAGCCCTGGCCAGAAGGCTCCCGGTAGCGAAGCTACAATCTAGCTTCATGGGCAAACAGGTTGGCGTTCTGCCATGGTGTGACTGATAACATGTTGCTCCTCGCCAGACACTGTCTCCCAGATAGCGTAACAGAGGCCAGCTTAACAATCTGAGCGATTGTTACCTGCCTAACGCACTGGAGGGAACGGAGGGTTATCAACCTGATGGACTAGCGGGCCTCCGTAACCAAGGGAAGGATAAGTAACGTAGGCACGCATTCCATATCATTGTCAATACCGGGCGGCGTTCGTCATATGCCCGTAAATGCAGCTGCGGCCCATTAGCGCCATGATAGACTGGCTAACAACAGGAGTTGCCTGCTTTATCAGGCCCGGTTGCTCAATCGATTCTCAGCCAACCATCTGGGGTAGATTTCGTCATTGCTACGCCCCGACTGGTCGGGGTGTGGCAATCTCCTGAAACTGCCTCAGCCAACTTAGCCATCGTGAAGGGAGGGATTCCTTCACGCCTCGAAAAGGCATTGCTTCGACACTATCGTGGCTCGCAAGGGCGCAAGGTCAGCATAAAAGGAGAGCCGAGGCTGAATCAGCCTCGGCTCTCAGTATTAGCCCCTGCTAACAATCCGCATGGGCGCGCCTGTCAGACGACAGTCTTACTCAGCGAAGAAGTCTCTCTGCCAGGTCTTAACGGCCTCGACTGCGCTGCGACTAAGGTGCATGGGCTTGTATGTCCAACTTGCGTACAATAATACCTGGTCGTAGGCGTGGTCGCTGGGGACCGGCGTGGGCGTTCTGCCGTCCACTATCCGGAGCTCCATAAACCCGCTTTGCCCAGGTGGAATGACGCTCTTGCCCTGCGGCAGCGGCGTGGACAGCTCGGCGATCTGGTTGTAGGTGCCGCGGTTCATGCGCGGGTGGCTGAAAGCATCCGCCGGCAGGGCTCCCTGTGCGTCATAAGTCTGCATGCGCACCGGAGTAAGCCAGGTGGACATCTCCGCGCCGTACATGACCTTCAGGTCAGCGATCGCCTCTTTCAGCGCACTGACAATCAGAGCGTTTAGTGCTGCGCCTTTGGGGTAGAGCGGATAGAGGAGATTCTCATCCTCTCTCAAGATGCGTATTAACAGGCTGGGATTGTCCTTCACCAGCGCGATCAGGTCCGCCGGCAGGACACCGCCAAGAACCTTGGCCACGACCTTGTCATACCAGGCGTCAAAGATCGTCAGGCCGGCATGGTCGTACGTGGCACCAGGCGTAGGCCATGGCTCCACAAAATCGGCATAGCTGACAGGAAGAGGTGTCGCGGTAGCCCAGGCTGCGAGCTGGCCCAGCGCGGCTGCAACTTCTGCATCTCCAGGGTTTGCGCCCACATAAGCTGTGAGAACGCCTATCAAAGGCCCGACAAAGCTCATTCCGGCGGTGTGGTGGTAGCCCCCAACCTGGTTAACCTCGTTCATATCAGCCGAGGTCAGGTCTCCTCCAGCCGCCAACTGAGTCATGGCATGCATCAGAACCTGAACGCGGTGACCCTCGCCCCAGTGGAAGTCACTTTCGGCGTAGGGCCAGTCGGCTATTGGTTTGTTGTTCCAGTTGGTAAGCCAGCCCTGCTCGGGATTGATGGACCTGGGCATCTCGTCAGGTTCGGTGATGCGAACCCACTCTTGTGTGCCGTCACCCATCAAGGGCAGCCTGCGGTCCGCACCTTCCGGCTTTACCGGGAAGCGCCCGGCATGCCAGTAGCCTATGTTGCCTTCCGTATCCGTCCAGACGAAGTTGTGGGAAGGCCACATCAGTTCCACTGCCGCCTCAAATTCGTCAATGTTGGTGGCTTCCTGGAAAAGCTGCCAGCCTTGTTCCGCCCTGATCTCATTCTTGTAGAAGGGCGTATGCAGGGTGAAGGCCGTGCCCGCATCTATGTCCATCTTGACGATAGGTCCATAATGCGAGCGATAAAAGGTCTCTGTTACCGGTTCAGATAACCCGCGAACGTGGAATGTCTCTATTCTAGCTTCCATATCACGCCAGGCACCATCATACAAGTACTGAGTTGGGTTCTCAGGGTTCAGCACCAGGACGCGTATGTCGACGACGTCCGAAGCGCCGGTGGTTGATGTCCAGGCGCCATATTCACTGACACCAATCAAGATGAACGGACCTGCTGAGGGGATTGACATGCCCACGGCGTTGATCCCGTCACCATGTAGCCCTATCTCCATGACAATCTGCGGAATCGAGTACCCCATCTGCGGTCCTCCCAACTGAAGTGCATTCCCGGTGGCCGACAATTCAGGCCTGACGGGCACGGCGTTGCTCCCGAATTTCGTCGGCAGGCCCAGCGACTGTAGTAGTTCGTCCTGAGCTGCCCGGGACTCGCTGTACTCCTGAAAGAGTTCTCCGAGATCGTCAGGCAGATCTAGTAGAGTCAATCCGGCAGCCGCAGCTTCCCCAAAGACCTGGTCGGGTATCGTCACGGGTGCGCCAAGGTCATTGAGGGGAAAGAGGTCGCTCCAGACGGCCCCTCCCAGTGCCTCTCCCTGCATTGCCTGAAGAGTAAGCAAAGCAGTGTAGATATCGCCTTCGTTGCCGCCCGTGCCGCCAAACCTCCAGGCCATCAGCACTGTAACGGCCACTACGTCTGCCACGGTGAAGTACTCGAGCTCCCCAATCAGCTTACCCGCCACATACTCAATAGGCAGTAGAGATGGATCGAGCAGGGCTTCATAGATGTAAAGGTTAATGCCATCTACGTAAGCCTCAATCATCGGCTTGAGGTGTTCGTAGCCTGTACCGGGGTCCCAATTATCATAAATCTCCTGTAACTCCGCCTGGTTATACCACAACGCTCTCATTTCCTTATCCTGCGCTAGTAGACCCGGGCCCAGCAATTCAGCGAGGCGTCCGGAAGCCGTTCTCCGCAAGACATCCGCCTGCCAGAGCCTGTCTTGAGCCGTGGCATAGCCAGCTCCAAAGGCCAAATCCTCTTTCGTCTCTGCAAAGACGTGAGGCACTCCATAATCGTCCCTGATGATGGTCAACAAAGGCTGCGGAGGAGCAGTTGCCGGGAATACCGCGATTACCACATCTGAGCCGGCAGTGTTGGTCGTTGTTGCGCCGGATACGGTGAAGAAGTTCGCATCCACACCCGTGAAGGTATAGCCTTCCTTGGCCGTCAGCGTGATGGTGGCCGTGTAGGCTGTCTCTGCCTCAAACGGATCATGAGCAGGAGCCCAGGTCACGGTTTCCGTGTATTGAGCTGTTGCTGTGATGGTCGTCACTGGCGTTGCACCGGTTGCCGGTGCGGTCACGCCAGGGATTGCTTTGATAGTGACTGTTTGCAGCTCGCCGTTGCCGTTGCTAGGCGGGCAGCCAGTCAAAACCAGCCCCATCACCAGCAGAGTCGCTATAATCAGGTATAAAACTTTTTTCAACCTTTAACCTCCTTCTTATTCTCGCGGGTGCTCCGATTTCATCGGAGCTAATCTTGGGACCTTTCGGTGCCGGAACAAGCCAGTCGACCACCAGTTGCCTCCGGCAACCAAACCTTCATACAGTATCCCGATATAACCACCTCCTTTCTCCTTGGCCTCTGTGAGTGCTGGGTCACAGATTACCCCCTGTCGGCGGGTTCTGGCGTTATTCAACTACGATGCTGCGCTGAACGGGGACAACAGAGTGGATGTTGCTGTGACAGCGACGAAAGAGCCGAGGACACCCTGAGATACTCCCAACTGAATCTGATGCGGACTGAAGAAATCCCTGACGTACACGCTTGGCCACCAACCTTGTATTAGCCCTTCCATTATACCCCCGTTAGCCAAGGAATTGTCAATAGTCGCCTGCTTTGCTGATATATGTGAGGCAGGTAGAGAGCAGCCGTACACCGGATCAAACCATCCCCACCGGATCGACATCTACGGTCCAGCCACGCGGAAGAGCCAACCGCGACAGCATGCGGGATGGTTCAGAGCCGCGGAGCAGCAGTTGCCAGCGGTACCTGCCCCTGGCTCGAAAGGCAAAGGCGGGCACAGGGCCAATCACGCTGAAGTCAGCCATGTCCTCTCTCGCCATTTCATCAACGATCAGACGATACACCCTCTCTGCCTCACTACGGCATGATTTCTCATCCGTGTGGCTATAAGCCAAACGGATCAACCGGCTGAACGGCGGATAATTGTATCTTCGGCGAAAGTCTATCTCCTTATGGTAGAAGCCAAGATAATCATGTCCGGCAGCAGCTTGAATGGTGTAATTGTCGGGGGAGTAAGTCTGGATGATAACCCGTCCTGCCTTTATTCCACGCCCGGCTCTGCCAGCCACCTGACAGAGGAGTTGAAACGTGCGCTCGCTACTGCGGAAATCAGGAAAATTGAGGCCGGTATCGGCACTGATTATCCCGGCCAGGGTCACCTGAGGCAAATCCAGTCCTTTGGCTATCATCTGGGTGCCGATAAGCACATCAGCCTTGAGGTCTCGAAAATCCTGGAGCAACTCCTCATGAGCATATCTCCTGGTAATCACATCGCTATCCCAGCGGAGCACTCCTGCTTCCGGGAAGAAACGGCCGATCTCTTCTTCTACCCTCTGCGTACTGATGCCCAGAAACCTGAGATGGCGTCGAAAACACTGCGGACAGTTCTGGGGCACCGGAACGGAGTAGCGGCAGCGGTGGCAAATCAGCCTTCTCTCCACCGAATGGTAAGTAAGGGCTATGGAGCAGCGCGGGCAGCGCATGACAAAGCCGCAGTTACGACATCGCACAAAGGTAGCTGTACCCCGACGGTTGAGGAAGAGAATTATCTGCTCGCCACGAGCCAGAGTTTCTTTCATGGCGGCTAATAAGGAACGGCTGAACAAGCTTGTGTTCCCGGCCTTGAGTTCCTCCCTCAAGTCCACTATGCTTACCTCAGGAAGAGGCGAATAACCGCGGGGAGTGATCCTCTCTTTCATCTCTACAAGACGATACTCGCCTTGTTGTGCCTTATGGAAACTGCCGATGTCAGGGGTGGCACTGCCCAGGATGACAACGGCATCACTGAGTTGAGCCAGTTCAATGGCTGCGTCTCGAGCATGATAGCGAGGCGATTTATCCTCTTGCTTATACGTCCACTCATGCTCTTCGTCGATAACGATAAGACCGAGGTTGGGCACGGGAGCGAATAGGGCACTCCTCGGCCCGATGACCACATCGCAGTTTCCCTCCATTATCCATTGCCATTCGTCGAACTGCTCTCCCAGCGACAGGCCGCTATGCAGTAGTGCCGCACGCCCGGGGAAGCGGCCTGCGAATCTCTCGACTGTCTGCTGGGTCAATGCGATCTCGGGGATCAGGCAGATGCCTCGCTTACCCGCGGCAATAACCAGGGCGAGGGCCCGTAGGTAAATCTCAGTCTTGCCGCTGCCTGTAACGCCGAAGAGGAGAAAGACCGGCGGCCTGGCAGATTGTGTCCCCTCCCCCGCAATAGCATCCTGGAGGGATTGCCAGGCAGCTTGTTGAGATGGAGTGAGAACCGGAGCCGGAGGAGTTGTCAGGCTGAGATGGGACAAGGGGTCACGCCTTACCCTGAGCCTTTCCACCGAGATTAGCCGGCGGCTCTCCAGAGCTTTGATAGCAACAAGAGAGCAGCCGAGAACTTTCCTCAGTTCGCTAAGTGAAACAGGTTGAGCCCGTCCGCTCAGAAATCCCAGGACCTCTGCCTGCTTATGAGCCCTGGACCTATCCAGGCGAGCCTGCTCCGCTGCGATTTCCTCTCTGTCAGCGATCAACCTGACATAAGGAATGGTCTTGGGCCTTGCCTTTGCGCTCTCCGGTTCCAGCGTTCTTGCGATTAGCTGACGGTTTAGGAGTTGGCTGGTGATCTCCCGAGCCTTTGTCCTGCCAACTGCTTTCTCCAGCTCAGGCAGGCTTGTCTTCTTTTTTTTTCAATGATATGAAGGACCAGCCTCTGCTCTGGAGTCAGAGGCAACTCCGCTGGGGAACCTGTCGCTTGAAAACAGGCAATAGTGCGTCTCCCAAATCCCGGAGGCAGCATCAAGGCCAGTGCATCAAAAAGGGGGGCAAAATAGCGTTCGCTCATCCACTGAGCAAGCTTTATCTGTACGGGCGAAAGCAGAGGACTGTCGGTGACAATGCCAGCTATCTCCTTCGTCTCCGCAACCGATGGTTCGTCTGACAGCTGGATCACAATCCCCTGGATGAC
>JAUWOB010000018.1 GCA_030612345.1 Dehalococcoidia bacterium
TATGCAGCCACATAGATGGCGGCTCTTACCCGGTCCGCCTTACTGGGCTTGCGGTAGTTCATCTCAGAATCCCCCCCTACCGCCATACCTGAGGCGTCGGTTTGCGTGAGAACTAGCTGGGCGCCCAGATCCTGCGGGCAGTGATGACATCCACGTGACCGGGCAGCATTAGCGAATCGCCAGACTTCGTATACAAGATGAAGCCGCGGCAAGCTGCTGCATAACGGTAGCTGGTCTTGATTACGCCTCCCTGACTATTACTTATCACGCCTCTGAAACTTGGCTGCTCTTCTCACTATCTCTTACCAAGCCCCTTGTTGATCGCTTTCATGACCGCCTCCGGCTTCATAGTGGAGAAAACGAACTCCTGGTAAGTGCCCAACCTCTTCTCCACCACCACGCGGGGAGCACCGATAATGTTATAGACCAAGCGCCTCTTGCCACCTGCCCAGCTCATACGGATGCCCCAACCCCCATACCTTATTGCCGAAGCTTCGTCCAGCCGGCAACCGACGACTTTGCCCCAGGGTATATGATGACGGATGATGCCGTAACCCACGGAGATGCCGTGTATGGTCACCCTGATGGCCAGCGTGGCAAAGTTCACCCCAATGACCAGGAAGAGCAATATCATCCCTATCAAGAAGGAATTCGGAGCGGGATCTGTTCCCAATGGGCCGGCGACCAATTGCCGGATAAGCACAGCCAGCAGAGCAAGAACGACTATGCCCATGATAATGATGTTCCACCTCGAGTAGATTCTCTCTTCGTATAGAGTGCCTTCCGTTTTCGTTCACCTCCTGTGCCGTTTCCGGCGATGGCTCTGCCCTGGGGTGCCTTACCTCACTCACTTCATGTTCTGAGCAGCCGCATTGCCTTCATAGCTGCCGGGATTATAACACATCAAGCAGTCCCTCATGCCTTGTCTCCCTGCTCCCGAGCGGAAGTCTGCCCTTCTGCCAATCTGTTTTCGCTCGCTGTTATTATGCTGCTCTCAGAGTGCAGGTATTCGGTTCACATAGCCAACAGGGCTTGACCGCTACGAGGCATTCACCTTTTTCTTGTACGTTTGGTTTCCGCAGGCGCTGGCACGGGCAGCCCTGTCGCTTTCAGTCTGGTCCAGGATACTGGGTTCCCTGCTGGGGACAGCGGTTCTCCTGTGGTTTGTCTGGATACACCGAAGCCTGGGAAGTAATCACTCCTCCAGGCTCAGCATCAAGGACCGGCAGGTGCTCATCACCGATGGACCCTATCGCCGGATAAGACATCCCATGTACTCAGCTTTCTATCTGCTGCATATAGCCGTCTTCTTCCTTACCGCAAACTGGTTCATCAGCGTGACCTGGTTGGCTGGACTGACCGCGACTATTGCCCTACGTATCAGGAGAGAGGAAGAGATGCTGTCAGATAGGTTTGGTGAACAGTATGATTCCTACATCGAACGGACGGGCAGGTTTGTCCCGCCTATAGGACTTGCTAGGCCCAAGGCCGGACGGGCCCGGAGTCACACGGGTTCCTGATGCCTTGAAGTCAATCGCAGGCACCGGTTGCACCTTCAAGAGACGTGTTATATGAGACACGTCGCTCATGGCACCGGGCCAGCGTGCCAGGCTGCTAATACACCTTCCTTCTCGCAGCCTGCACTATGATCGCGACGGTAATGATAGCCAGTCCGGCAATCGTAACGGCTAATACGCCCTGATCAGGCACCGCGGTAACCGGCAGCCGTTTCAGTAATATCCCGAGTAAGGCCCAATCAACGACAAGGCAGTAATAGATGTCTTTCCGCGTAAAGAGCATGGCCAATGCGATAGCAATACCAACTACGATCACGGCTACCGCCCAGAACTGCTCGCCCAGGCCGAATGTGCCCCAGTTTCGACCAACCAGCAAAGCGGTGGCATTTGCAATCGTGGCTATGGTGATCCAGCCAAGGTAAACACTAAAAGGCAGGTGCACCGCATACTTTGCGGCCTTAGTCACCTCTGTCTGGCCTACACCTAGCCTCAGATAGATCATCAGTAGCGATCCCAGCAATACGAGCATCAGGACCAGCGAAAGAGCTATGTTCTGATAGTGCCAGGCAAACATCCAGCCCGTGTTGGCGAGACTGGAAATCAAGAAGAATGGCCCGATTCTCCGCACAAAGTCAACCTTCTGCTGGTCCCTTCTAACCGAGGGCAGCAGTTGATATATCACGAAGATGGCAAGCAGTACATAGATCAGTCCCCAGACTGAGAAAGTAAGCCCCGCCGGCGCGAATAGATTCGGGTACAAATCGGATACCTCGCCGGTAGTTATGCCGCCTATGGGAATAATGTTGGCCAGAGCGTTAACAACAATGGTCCCCAGAAGTCCCAGCAAGTTCAGAATCGACAGACACAACACGATACGGTTTTTCATCATAGATTATCCTTCTCTTGTATTCAGGAACGATGCATTATATGACAGGCCTTTAGCACTGTAAAGAATTCTACGTGACAATATCCATATTCTTGATATTAATCTCCGCGCAAATGCTTCCGCAGTGAATCCGGGTCGTTCATAGGACTCCGGCACGAATAGCCCTCACATACAAACACTGTCGGCCGGTCATCAATCATAGCTCTGTTCTGGAGAAGCGTCAGATTGTCCATGGGTGCCGTGTCAGCGGGATCGCGGGCGGCAACTACTTTGTTGGGCAGCCATGCGTTGAAGAGAATCGCCAGTAAGGCCGCAGTTGCCTGACTATCTCGAAAGCCGACTATGACGATTTCTTCAGGCGGAGACTAGTAGAAGTCCAAAGCACAGAGCCAGTTGCCAAAGCCGAGGGGATGATGTGACATCTCCTTCTGCACGGCCTTCAGCGCCCTTGCTGCCATATCTTCGAACCTTTGGTTGCCGGTGAGCCGTGAAACCTTGATCAGCGCCAAGGCAGCTGCCGATGAACCTGATGGCACTGCCCCGTCGTGCATATTCCTGGGCCGGACAAACAGAGCTTCATGTCGCCTGCCTGTATCATAAAACCAGCCGGTTGGCTCATCCCAGAACTCCTCGACCATGACATCGGTCAGCCTGATGGCCTCCCTGAGCCACCTGCCCTCGAAAGTGGCCTGATGCAAACTCAGTAAACCCTCGGTAACCAGTGCATAGTCGTCGAGATAACCTTCACTCCTCGCTTTATCATCCTTGCAGGTATGCTTGAGATACCCTTCAGATAGCATTGCTCCGAGCAGAAACGAACCGCTGGCGACTGCGGCTGCGAGATAGTCATCACGGTTCAGGACGCACGCGGCCTCAGCAAGGCTGGCCAGCATCAGCCCGTTCCAGGAAGCCAGGATCTTGTCATCAAGAGCCGGTCGCACTCGCCTTTCACGTCTCTTAAGCAGAGATACTCTGGCCTGTTTGATAGCGTCCGACTCCTCCGCAGGCAGATCAGCGGGAACATGCAGAATGTTGCGGCCTTCAAAATTGCCCTTTACAGTGATACCGTAATAGTCATTCACGATACGGGCTGTTTCCTTGCCCAGGATTTCCGTAATCTCATCGTGCGTCCAGAGATAGTATTTGCCTTCTACGCCTTCACTATCGGCATCCTGCGTGCTGTAGAAACCACCCTCCGGGCTGGTCATTTCTCTCAGTACATAATCGATAGTCTCCTCAGCTATGCGCCGGAACAACGATGTCCCGGTAACGATATAGGCATGCAAATATACCTGGCTCAGCAACGCATTGTCATAAAGCATCTTCTCAAAGTGCGGCACCAGCCACTTGCCGTCGGTAGCATATCGGTGAAATCCGCCGCCTATCTGGTCATAGATGCCACCCTTTGCCATCTTCTCCAGGGTCATGCTTACCATATTCAGAGCTTCTTTGTTGCCAGTGCGGCCGTAGTGCCTCAGCAGGAACTCGAGTATCAGCGGCTGCGGAAATTTTGGTGCCGCGCCGAAACCTCCGTTGGCAGCATCGAAGTCCCCTTTGAGCGCCAAGAACGCCTGGTCCAATGTTGCAGCCACCAGTGACCCCCTCTTCCGGGGAATATCGGCTTTTGCCTCAAGTGCTGTCATGATTTGCTGGGCGGCCTGCTCTACCTCGCCGCGACGATTTCGGTAGAAATCAGCGACCGCCCTGAGAACTCGGGCGAAGCCCGGCATGCCATAGTTATCTTCAGGAGGTAAGTAGGTGCCGCCGTAGAAGGGCTTGCCCTCCGGCGTCAGGAAGACCGTCAACGGCCAGCCGCCACCCCCGCTAATAGCCTGTACTGCTGCCATATAGACGGCATCGAGGTCGGGACGCTCCTCTCTATCCACTTTGATATTGACGAAGTTGTCATTCATGAGGAGGGCGGTTTCCTCGTTTTCAAACGATTCATGGGCCATTACATGGCACCAATGACACGCCGAGTAGCCGATACTCAGAAGTATGAGCTTGTCTTCGCTCCTGGCACGTGTCAAGGCCTCGTCACCCCACGGATACCAGTCCACCGGATTCTCTGCATGTTGAAGCAGGTATGGGCTCGTTTCCTTCGCCAGACGATTGAGTCGTTGCCGCTTCACCACAAACTCCGTCACTACGGCCCCAATTATCCTAGCTGATACCTTCCAGAGTCACCCAGATACGAAGCCCGTCATGCGGGGCAGCGTCCCGAGTGCTGTTTCCGATATGCACCGAAGAGGATCACCTGAACCCAGAGATGGAGCTAAACATCTATCCTTTCAGAAACTCAGATATCTCATCAAAATCCGGCAGCTGACCTGTAGGATACACCTTCGCGAATACTATACTCTGTTCCTGATCAATGATGATGTTGGCTCTCTCCAAAAAACTGTCCTTGTCCCTGAAAACACCGTGGCGCCTCGCGGTCTCCCCATGTGGCCAGAAGTCGGAAATCGGCCGGATATGTATGGTTCTAACACCGCTAAGCTAGATTCTGCTCCACAAACTTCCAATTGACCAGATTCCAGAAAGCCTCTACGTATTTGGCCCTGGCATTCCTATGATCGATATAGTAAGCATGTTCCCAGACATCACATGTCAGTAAGGCTTTCTTCCCAGCCCTCAGTGGAGTGTCAGCGTTGCTGGTAGCCTCGATTGCCAGGCTACCGTCGGGATTCTTGACCAGCCAGGCCCATCCTGAGCCGAACAGCGTTACGGCGGCATTGGTGAACTTCTCTTTGAACTGGTCAAATGACCCGAAGTCCTTCGCTATGGCAGCGGCCAGTGCTCCAGAGGGTTGGCCCCCGCCCTTCGGGGACAGGCAACTCCAGTAGAAAGTGTGGTTCCAGACCTGTGCAGCGTTGTTGAAGATACCGCCCGAAGTCTTCTTCACGATCTCCTCCAAAGGCAGGTTCTCAAACTCAGTGCCCACTATCAGCTTATTGATGTTATCAACGTATGTCCGGTGATGCTTGCCGTAGTGACATTCCAGGGTCTCAGCCGATATGCTGGGAGCCAGTGCCTCCTTCGCGTATGGTAGTTCCGGCAGCTTGTGTTCCATCGTATCCTCCTTCTCATCGCACCTTATCCGGTGCTCTTCTGGTCATTGTCTGTCCATTTCTTCGTCGGTGTACCCTCGCGCCTGACCCAGCACCACTGGTAGATGCTCATGTGAGCTTCATCCCCTGAGCCACGCGCCTGCCCAGTTCAGCGTCGGCTTTCGTCAGGTTTTCTACCATCCGTCTTTGTATATCCTTCTTAGTTTTCCCCAATGAATCGACAATGTTGTCCACAAGATGACCCTGATCCCGCTTGCTCAGCGAACGATAACGCTCACCCGCCTGCTGGAAGTCATTGGTCAGGCTGATTCTCTTTCTGCCCACTAGCCCCTCCAGTCGATATTGTTCCGGTTGTGATGCCTGAGCTTCACCGGGCAGGCCATCGGCAAGGGTGTTGGGCTCGTAGTTCACAGTTCCGCTGTGGATGGCCACCTGCATCACCCCATCGCGCTGGTTATTATCTACCGGCACTATCGGCCGGTTAATCGGCAGTTGCAGGTAATTGGGGCCCAAACGATGCCTTTGCGTATCAGCATAGGAAAAGACTCGGCCTTGCAGAAGTTTATCAGCAGAGAGATCGATTCCTGGCACAATTGAGGCGGGACAAAAGGCAGCCTGTTCAGTCTCAGCAAAGAAGTTCTCGGGATTGCGATCCAGGACCATCTTGCCTACCTTCATCAGAGGAAACTTGTCCTCCGGCCAGGTCTTGGTGACGTCCAGCGGGTCAAAGGTCTGCTTCAGTTCGTCGGCGATATCCATCATCTGCACGTATAGCTCCCACTCCGCCGTCTTGCCTGAGGCAATCGTGTCATAAAGGTCGCGGGTGGCAATATCAGGGTTCTCTCCAGCCAGGCGCATAGCCTCGTGGCGATCGATGGAATGGACGCCCGCCAACGGTTTCCAGTGGTATTTAACATATACCGCCTTGCCTTCGGCATTGATCCACTTATAAGTATTCACGCCGAAGCCCTCCATCGCTCGATAGCTCTTGACCGTGCCGCGATCAGAAAAGAGCCAGGTAATCATATGCGTGGATTCAGGCGTAAGTGAGATGAAATCCCAGAAACGATTGTCATCGGGGATATTGGTATTCGGCGCAGGTTTGAAGGAGTGCACCATGTCGGGAAACTTGATGGCGTCCCGGATGAAGAAAACGGGCAGATTATTGCCCACCAGGTCATAGTTGCCTTCTTCGGTATAGAACTTGACGGCGAAGCCCCGAGGGTCTCGCAGAGTGTCTGCCGACCCTTTAGAGCCCACCACCGTTGAGAAGCGAACGAACACCGGCGTTTTCTTCTCCGGGTTCTGCAGAAACTTGGCTTTGGTGTACTTGGCCATGCTCTCATACACCTGAAAATAGCCGTGGGCGCCGGCTCCCTTAGCATGAACAACCCGCTCAGGGATTCTTTCTCGGTCGAAATGTGCCAGTTTCTCAACGAGATGAACATCCTGCAGGAGAGTTGGCCCGCGTTCTCCCACGGTCAGCGAGTTCTGATTGTCGGTAACCGGTACGCCCTGATTTGTAGTAAGGTGTCTCTTTTTCACTAGGTCCTCCTTTTTGCTGTGAGGTTGTCCAACTCCGGCTTCCGTTCAGTGTTCCGCATCTCGGAGGCCCTTCACATCCAGTTTTCTGTGGTGCCACCCCCTAGCGTCGTACAGCACGAATCTAAGGGCTCGCACTGCACGGCCGGACAGCCTCAGTTTATCGTTCCTAATCTCATCCACCAGTCAGTAGTTCTCAGCCAGAAGTTCGTAGTATGCCTGCGGATGCTTGCATGCCGGACATACTTTAGGAGCCTCCGGACCTTCGTGGATATAGCCGCAGTTAGTGCAATGCCACTTTACGGGGGCTGCCCTCTTAAATACCTCACCCTTCGACACATTCAAGGCAAGCTTCCGGTATCGTTTCTCGTGAAACTCCTCCACCTCGGCAATCTCCTTGAATGAAGCTGCTATCTCCTCAAAACCTTCCTGCCTTGCCACCTTCTTCATGTCAGCGTAAAGCTTACTCCATTCCAGTTTCTCCCCATCCGCCGCAGCTTCGAGATTCGTCTTTGTATCTCCAATGATTCCCGCAGGGTAGGCCGCTACGATTTCTACGTCGCCGCCTTCCAGATATTTAAAGAAAACCTCGGCGTGTTCCTTCTCATTACCCGCGGTTTCTATGAATATATTGGCAATCTGCTCATAACCCTCTTTGCGCGCAACGCTGGCAAAGAAGGTATAGCGGTTCCTAGCCTGGGATTCTCCGGCAAAAGCCGCAAGAAGGTTCTTTTCTGTTCGGGTACCTTTCAATGATTTGGCCATCTGATTGTCCTCCTATTTCTCGATCTTTTTCATAGGTTCGCCACAGCACACCAGTGTGCCACCACCCACCTTAGTGAGCGTAATCTCATTTCCGCAGATGTTGCACCTGTACTTGTCCCCTACCTTCATACCTGCCATACTCCACCTCCTTTTCTGTCTATTCTTTACTAGTGCTAGACGCAGGCGCCTGTATGAGTTTCGAGTTTCTGACAATCCAGGCATACTCCACCCAACTCCAGATGATGCCGCGTTACTCGGAGCCCGGTCCGCCTGGCGATTCTGGCCTCAATTGTAGTATCGATAGGCTCGTCCAGATCCAGGATTCTTCCGCACCGGTCACAATGGAAGTGGTAGTGCGTCCTAGTGTTGTAGTCAAAACGAGTTCCATCGCCCGACGTGCGAATCTCAGAGACTTCACCTGCCTCGTTCAGTAGTCTCAGATTGCGGTAGACCGTAGCCAGGCCTATATTGGGCACATCCTTCCTTACCTGTTCGTATATCCACTCGGCCGAGGGATGAGATGAGGTCTCTCTCAACACCCTGATAATAGCTTCCTTCTGTTTAGACATTCTTTACAGCGCTGCTCGCGTATTAACAATGATAATCACTATTATGATAGCACATCTGAAATCGCCGGTCAATCAATGCTTGCGCGGCGTAGCATCAACCGGCGACGTTGGCCTGGCTCCTTTGGCAGAGCACGCCTGTCACTCCCCCGTTAGCTGGACCTTCTCAAAGTAGCACCCAGTTCTTGCTGTAGTTTGTCGAGCATCCGCTGCTGCCTTTGATCGACTTCCTCATCAGTCAAGGTACGGGTGGGCGATTGATATATGATCCTCACGGCAAAAGACTTCTTGCCCTCAGATACTGGGTCGCCACGATAAATATCGAACAGGACTGTCTGCGTTACAAGCGGAGAATCCCGTATTATCTCCTCCACGCTTCGATAAGGCACTTGCTCATCCAAGACCAGGGCTATATCCCGGGTTGCCCCCGGAAACCGCGGGACGGACTGGTATTCCTTCACCCCGGTGACCTTAGTCAAGAGTTTCTCCAGGTCGATTTCGAGGAGGCAAACAGTCCCTGAAAGCTCAAAGGCTTGCGCAACCCTGGGATGCACATCTCCCATGACACCTATCTTGTCATCCTCAACGACGATATCAGCCCCTCTTCCGGGGAACAGAGTTTCATCATCGGCAGCATCAAAACTTGCTTTCAACCGCAACCGGTTCATCAAGTTCTCCGCTATGCCCTTACCATCGAAAAACCCGAGCATCTCCCTGTCGCCATGCCAGGACAATTCACTTCTTGGCCCGCAGAGCACGGCACAGAGCATCTCTCTTTCTTCGGGCAGATCCTTCCCTCTGGCGAAGAAGACCTTGCCGATCTCAAAGAGCCGTATGCCTGCTGCCTCGGATCTCTGGTTCTGTGAAACTGTGGTCAGAAGGCCGGCCCGCAGACTGGTACGCAGGAATTCCTGTTCCCTCGTCATAGGGTTAGTTACCTTGAGCGGCGGAGCGTTCAGCTTGAGCCCTGGCGAAAGCTTCTGCAGCTTCTCCAGGCTGATTAAAGAGTAGGTTAGTATCTCTTGAAAGCCAAAGCCGGTCAGCATGTTACACAATCTATCCTTAAGATCGCCTCGCTGCTCCGCCACTGAGAGTCTGGACCTTTGTGGCGGCAAAGGAGCGCCAAGCCTCGTGGTGGGAATCTTGTCATAACCGATAATGCGGACTACCTCCTCCACCAGATCAGCAGAGCATCCGATGTCGCTGCGCCAATAAGGCACAGACACCGAGATCTGCGCATCTGAAGCGCTCTCCTGGCGCTCAAAGCCCAGTGCGCTTAACACCTTAGTAGTTTCGCCGGCGCTGATGTTCAAGCCTGAAATGCGCTCCACCTCTCGGGCGCTAAGTGATATGAGCTTTGGCTCTGATTTCCCCGGGAAAACATCGATTTTACCCCTGGCTGCCTGGCCCCCGGCCAGCTCCAGTAGCAACTGAGTTGCCCGTCTCAAGGGCAGTAACGGAAGCTCACTGTTGAGTCCTTTGTCGAAACGAATCGAGGCCTCGCTCTGAACCCGAAGATGATTACAGCCTCGGCGAACGGCTGCCTGGTTGAAATTGGCTGATTCAATCAAGATAGTGTCAGTCGCGGCTGTAACTTCCGAACCCAAACCACCCATGATGCCGGCTACTGCAACAGCCTGTTCTTTGTCGGCAATAACCAGTACATCCGGATTGAGAGTACGCTCTATCCCATCCAACGTTGTTATGGTCTCAGCTTCTCTCGCTCTACGAACGATTATCTGGCTCCCCTTGATCCTGCGAAAATCAAAGGCATGTAGTGGCTGGCCATATTCCAGCATGACATAGTTAGTAACATCGACCACATTGTTAATAGGCCGCATGCCGCAGCTATTCAGACGCTGTTGCAGCCAATCCGGGGATGGAGTTATGTTG
>JAUWOB010000128.1 GCA_030612345.1 Dehalococcoidia bacterium
CTGAGTGAGCTCATGAAAATCGTTGATCGGGTGATTGTCCTCAATTTTGGGGAAATCGTCGCCCAGGGTACCCCGGAAGAGATAATCAGAAACCCCGTCGTGATCGAAGCCTATACCGGCAAGGAGGTGCTCATTGCTTGAAGCAAAGGATGTGATTGTGCGCTACGATACGGCCACCGTCCTGGACGGCGCCAGCCTGAAGGTGGAAAAGGGTGAACTGGTCGGACTGGTTGGCCCCAATGGCGCCGGCAAGACCACGTTGCTCCGCGCTATCGCCGGCTTGATAAACTGGGACAGAGAAGTCCTCAAAGGCACCAAGATGGAAGATGTAACCTTTGAAGGCAGCATAGAGTTTGAAGGGGAGAGGATTGATAAGCTGCCGGCACCCGAAATCGCCAAGAAAGGGATCCAGCTCTGCCCGCAGATGGGCCGGCCTTTCGCTGAGATGACGGTCAAGGATAATCTCCTGGCCGGAGCCTACCTGTGCCATGACAGGAAAGAAATCAACGAGAGCCTGGTCAGAGTTTATGAGCTGTTTCCCAGGTTGAAGGAGAGACAGAAGCAGCTAGCCGGGACTTTGTCGGGTGGGGAACGGCAGATGCTGGCTGTCGGCCGTTCGCTCATGCGCCGGCCTAAGTTGATGTTAGTTGATGAGCCGTCCAGCGGACTGGCCCCAAAGATAAAAGATGACCTGTTCAAGCGAGTGGAGGAGATCTACCGTGAGCTGGGAGTGACGATACTGCTGGCTGAACAGGATATCAGCTTTGCCTTCGCCCTCTCGAAGAGGAACTATGTCATGTCGAGGGGACACATGATCGCCCAGGGAACAGCCGAGGAGTTGCTCAGCGACGAGACTATCAGAAAGACGTATCTGGGCCTGTAATAGTACCCCACCTCTACGACGTTAAACACGCCGATCGATGATTATGTAGTGGCGGGGTTCATCCCCGCCTTTTTTGCTTCGCCCTTTCCCCGACACATCAGGGCCCGCAATGACGACAGAATTGAGGGCTTGCGATAACAGAGGTGGCGAAAGAGGTGGTAGGGATTTCTCAGTGTAGAGAGGCACCACAGGCCCGGCATTCACGTCGCCAGGCAACATTCGTCAGCTTACAGCGCGGACACTGCCGCTCCATCTTATCGCGTATCCGCACGGCAATCCCTTCGGGCATGAACAGTAATATCAAGATTACTGTGCCAGCCATGATGAGGTACCGGTAATTAACAATAGGAGTCCCCTGCAAAAGCTCCACGAGGGGAAACAGCGTAAAGACCCCTACCACGGGCCCGTAGATACTGACTATACCACCGAACACCACCCATATTATGGCCTGGAAGGACAACGTCATGGCGAAGACCCCAAGGCCAACCGTTTTAAGAATATGGGCAAACAGGCCCCCGGCGATCCCCGCGAAGAAGCCGCCGATGGCGAAGGCCAGTATCTTGTATCTTATCGTATTTATCCCTGAGGCACGGGCGGCAATCTCGTCCTCGCGGATGGCATGGAAGATAAGACCGGTCCTGACATACCTGCTCCCGGCATCGCTGAGCTTCCACATTATCAGCACAGACACGGTCATGACTATCAAGCAGACATAGTATTCACCCATCCTGGAATCAACAAGGCGGGGCAGGTCTCTGATGCCAACGTAACCGCCGGTGACCTCGGGGAAAGCGCGCACCACTTCTGTGAGGAGGAGGGGCAGGGCCATGGTGAACAGGGACAGGTAGGGTCCTCTGAGCCTGAGAGCGGGGAGACACAGTGCCACTCCAATCCCTGCGGCACCTATAGCGCCAATCAGAATTGTTGCTGCCGGCGGCCAGCCGGCATACTTATATAGCAATGCCGAGCCGTAGGCGCCCAGGCCGAAAAATAGTGCGTGCCCGAAATTGACCTGCCCGGTATAGCCAGACAGCAGGTCCCAGCTAACAGCGAAGATTGCGTATATACAGGCCAGAGTAAGGATGAGCAACGGATAATCGGCGCTGAAAATCCGCGGGAAGATGAAGAGGAAGATGAAGAAGATAATGGCCAGGGTGCGGCCGGGGATCGGCAGCACACCCCACCGGAACTCCTTGAACAGCCGCTTGAACAAACTACAACTTCTCCTCTTCGAACACTGTGCCGAACAGCCCCTCCGGCCTCACCGCCAGGATCACGACCATGGCCAGCAGAGCGAATGCCATCCTCATGTAACCGTGCTGAGGCAGTAGGAAAATGACCAGGGTCTCGACCAGGCCCATGATGAAAGCCCCGATAACACTGCCCTTGATGCTGCCCAGCCCCCCCAGAATCACAATTGCCAGCACCATGGTCAGGGGCGACATCCATATGTGGGGGTGAAACACCCACACCGGGGCCATTAGAACGCCGGCTACTGCTGCCAGGCCTGTGCCTATGGCCATGGTCATCATCAGTGTCCTGGGGATGCTTATCCCCATCAGATTGGCGATCTCGGCATCCTGTGCTGTCGCCCTGATGGCAATGCCCAGCCTTGTCTTTGTCAGAGCCAACCACATGACGACCATGACCACTGCTACTGCTCCCAGTATCAGCAGCTGCTGGTTAGTGACTACAGTTCCTAATATGCTCTGGCTTCCTGGGATAAGAGGAGGAGCTGTGCGGTAGTGAGACTGGAAGACTAAAAGCAGGGCCTCCTGGAGAAGCATAGCCAGGGCCACGGTTATCAGCAATACGACCTGGGCATGCTGGCGGACCCGGTCAAGAAGGAACCGGTAGACTAAGATACCTAAAAGAGTAACGGCCGGCACCGTCACGGCGGCCGATTCAAGGGCGCCCCAGCCCTGTTCTCGCATGAAAAACCACATGCCATAGGCCGCCACCATGAAGAAGGCCGTGTGCGCCAGGTTGACTATGTGGGCCACGCCGAAGATAAGAGACATACCGGAGGCCAGGAGAGCGTACAATCCTCCCCGGGTTAAAGTCTGGACTATGATCGGCGTGATCACGAAACTCTTAATACCCTCCACATGTCATTGCGAGCGCGAGCGCGGCAATCGAGTGTCCCGGCCGGGCGTGATTCCTGGCTTCGCTCCTCACCATGAAGCAGGGGGATGCTGCAGCAGTGGGGCTCGGCACTACTCAGAGTAAGGCGGGGATAAACCCCGCCACTACGCTTTCTGGTTTTGTCCGTTCGTTCAAGCCTGGGCATCTTAGAGGCCTTTCACCTTGCGGGCAATTGTCGGATACTATATATCAGCCCCTCTCACCTTGTCAAGGCTTTTCTCTCATGTCGCCGGATTCTCTTCGGAAGTCCAACGTACCTTCTTGTTGTCATTGTGAGCAGGTTACCTTTATTGTCTTTGCGAGCCCCGACCTGTCGGGACTGGCAATGACAGAAG
>JAUWOB010000115.1 GCA_030612345.1 Dehalococcoidia bacterium
AGCAAACTCGCTCGAGGAGGCCCCAACTCCTGCGATGGGATAGCTCACAGGCTCAACCAGAAAGGCTATGTCTTCTTCAAGACATTGATCGGCCAGCATTGCCACCAGATCGAGTTGCTTTGTGGCAACGTTCTTCAGGTCCGGCCTGAAGTAGATTAAGAGCTTGACCGCTGAAGCGCCCATCTTCTTCACCTTTTTCACGCTCCAGTGGGGCAGAAGCTCGGTAATCCTGGCCGCACGGTCTCCGCTGTAACCTGTCTTTTCCATGCTGACAAGAAACCCCTTTGGCCCGGGCAGGAGGCCTGCAGCTATAGCCTGGCCGGCACCGTATTCCGGATCAAGCAGTACGGCGCTGGCAAAAGGCGCTACCGCTTGACAGAGATCAAGCTTGAAATCAACCATATCCTGGTAGCTCACCGCGTCAGGATTCTTCTCGTCCAGGGCCCGCTTAAGCGCCCCTCTGTGATCGATAGCACACATCGTCATCATGCCTTTGGTATCAGCCAGTTGCTGAAGTCCTCTTAGCTTACCCATAGATACGTTCATCACATCACCTCGTAGCAGACCATGTTCATCTCCTTACTCACAAGAGAGCTTCCTTATCTCGCAGAGGGCAAAGGCAGCAGCGCCCAGCACACCGGAATCTCGGCCCAACCCGGCAGAAGCAAAGCGCACGGCCCGGAAAGCTTCCTTGTACGCTCTCTCTTCAGCCACCTTGAAGGCTGGTTTGAGCAGTATATCACCGATGTTCGACAGGCCGCCACCAATAACGATCAACTCGGGGTTGAAGATGTTTATCAAGTTGGCCAGCCCGACGCCAACATAGTAGCCGGTCTGAGCAATGAGTTCTCGGGCCAGGCTGTCACCTTGCGTGGCAGCACTATGAACGGCCTGGGCCGTCACCTTTGCCACATCCCCCTCGGCATGCTGCAGAATAGACGTCCTGATTCCTTCTTCGATGCGCTGCCTCGCTTCCCTGGCCAGGGCTGTCCCCGATGCCAGCGTCTCCCAACAACCTCTGTTTCCGCAGTTACAGAGCGGCCCCTTGTCATCAATGGTCATATGGCCCACCTCGCCGGCTGCACCAATAGCTCCGCTGTAAATCTTGCCGTCAATGACAATGCCCCCGCCAATACCTGTGCTGAGAGTAATATAGATGAAGTTACGAACACCCCGGGCGGCGCCAAAATATAGCTCGCCCAGCGCAGCAGCATTGGCATCATTGATGAGAAAGGTCTTCTTGCCCAACGTCTCTTCCACCATGTCTCTCAGGCGCACGTTTCGCCATCCCGGCAGATGTGGTGAGGCGAGGACGATGCCCCTCTCGGGGTCTATCAGACCGGGCGCTCCAATCCCTACGACAGTGAGTGCTGAAACGGCAGCGTTGGCCTGGCCCAGAGCACGATGCGTAGATTCCAGGATGGACTGGACCACCGCTTCATGGCCCTTCCGGGCTGGGGTGACACTGTGGTCACGCGATAGCATCCTCCCCTGCGAGTCGGTCACCGCCGTCAGTATCTTGGTTCCTCCAAGGTCAACGCCAAGAATCAGAGTTGTTGAGTCCTCAGACATTCGTACTTCCCGTAAGCATAATCAGCTCGCCGTCCACTCGCAGTCAGCCTTAGCAACCAGAATTGTCTGGCGCTAGGCCCTATTGTATACTGGTGTAGACAACAACCACAGGATAGCAAATCTGTCGTGACTAATCAAAGCCAAGATGAAATGGTAACCTCCCCCCTCCTGGACCCCGATAGGAGACAGGTCGGCATGAGCTTTCCCAGAGCAAGCGGAGTACTGCTGCACCTGACCTCGCTTCCGGGGCGCTTTGGGATAGGAGACCTGGGCAGGGAGGCTTATCGATTTGCGGATTTTCTGGCTGGCAGCGGGCAGCGCATCTGGCAGATCTTGCCCCTGGGCCCAACCGGCTATGGCAATTCCCCGTATCAGTGCCTTTCTGTCTTCGCTGGAAATCCATTGCTCATCAGCCTGGACCGACTGGCCGCGGATAAGCTCCTGGAGCCTGCCGATTTAGAGAACACGCCTTCCTTTCCTGAAGATGGAGTTGAATATGACTCGGTTATCAGGTTCAAGCTGTCTTTATTGAAGAAGTCCTCTGAGGTCTTTCAGAGCCAAGCGTCTCCAGAGGAGCGGAAGCAATTCGAAGTTTTCTGTCAGGAGAACGCCTCCTGGCTTGAAACTTACTCCTTGTTTATGGCATTGAAAGAGGCTCATAGCCTCGCTGCCTGGAACACCTGGGAGGAAGATGTCCGAAGACGGCAGCCGAAGTCTCTCGAACGCTGGAGCAAGAAGCTGGACCACGAAATCTGCTGCCACAAATATCAACAATATCAGTTTCTTAAGCAGTGGTTCGAACTAAAGAAGTACTGTAATGAGCGCGGGATCAGGCTCATCGGTGATATGCCCATATTTATTGCCCTTGATAGCGCTGAGGTCTGGTCGCATCCGGAAATGTTCTATCTGGATACCAGTGGTAAACCAACTGTGGTGGCGGGTGTGCCGCCCGACTACTTTAGCAGGACGGGGCAGTTATGGGGGAATCCCCTCTATCGTTGGGATGTGATGGCCAGTGATGGCTACGCGTGGTGGATTGAGCGCTTCCGGGCAACCCATGTCCTGGTGGACATCATCAGGTTGGACCATTTTCGCGGCTTCGAGAAATACTGGGAGGTTCCCGGCACCGATGTCACGGCCATGAATGGGCGGTGGGTTCCCGGGCCGGGGGTTGATCTCTTTGAAGCCGTGGAGAAGGCCTTGGGCACCCTGCCCATCATTGCCGAGGACTTAGGGGTAATCACGCCGGAAGTAGACGCGCTCAGGGACCAGCTCGGTTTTCCGGGGATGCGGGTGCTTCAGTTTGCTTTCGGCAGTGATCCCAAAGCTGATAACTACAAACCGCATAACTACCCGCGAAGCTGTGCCGTGTACACCGGCACCCATGACAACAATACAACCATTGGCTGGTTCAAGGATACCGCAGTAGAAGATACCACTCAGAGCATGGTCGAGAAAGAGGGTGAGAGGCAAATTGCCTTGAAGTATCTCGGCACGGACGGGCACGAGATAAACTGGGACTTTATCCACCTCGCTCTCATGTCCGTCGCGGACACAGCGATCATCCCCATGCAAGATATTCTGGGGCTGGGCAGCGAAGCCAGGATGAATCATCCCGGTACCACCGCGGGGAACTGGTCCTGGCGCTTTAGACCTGATATGCTGACCGAAGAGGTCAAGGGCAGGCTGAAGGAACTAACTGCGCTGTATGGACGCTAGTCACAGCTTAACGGTCTTGGGCGCAGAGTCTCGTCAGGCTGAAAAGACCGGCCAGAAGCTAAGAGCATAGGCTGGTTCAACCACAATGATCAGTGGCAATGTGCCTTTGCCGAAGCCAGCATTATGTCAAATCGAATCATTGATTATTGAGGTTGTTGATAGTATACTGTCATCATATACACCGGTGGGAGGTATTCCATGAAGTTATCTTGTCTTCAAGCAAACCTGAACACGGGGCTCAGCATCGTAGGGAGGGCAGTAGCCACCAGGTCCACTCTGCCTATCACCCAGAATATCCTCTTGTCCGCTGAGCAATCGCGTCTCAAATTGGCGGCCACCAACCTGGAAATGGCTACCACCTGCTGGATTTGCGCTAATGTGGAACAGGAGGGAGACATACCTG
>JAUWOB010000051.1 GCA_030612345.1 Dehalococcoidia bacterium
GCAATGAGGCACTGCGGAAATGCGGCTACAATTGGCGTCTTTACGGTAGATCCATCATCCATACCTATTTCGGTCCGGTTGACTTTGAGGTGGATAGTGCCGGCAATCCGCCCACGAGGGACAACAAGAAGATGTTGGCCGGGAGCGAGGAGAAGCACAGATTAGGCGTGTACCTTCTACATCATGGCATCCACTCGCAGCAGGGCAGGATGTTCATACTGTCAATGGCTCACACCAGAGAGGACGTCGACAGCACGATCACTGCTTTGGTCAAGGCCATAGGCGAGGCCATGGCTGAGGGAGCTATCGGGGAATTGCCCGCCGGGGCCTAGATCCCCGTACGTGAGCAGGCTCGTTATGGTTATTCAGGAGTTTTCCGGGAGCGTCACCTGAGGTCTCACTGTATGACCCAGGTGTGGCGGCTTCTACTGTCAATGACCTCTCTATCTTCTATTACGTGGATTTCGCTGGACTGTCTCGTTGTTGGGAAAGATGTGGTGTAGTATCATAGCGGTGCTGAGATGAAGTAGCAGCGACGGAGATAGAGGCGAAACACTGATCAGCCTTATGTACGAAAAGCCTCAAGAAGTAAGGGCACTCATCCGGCGAGGTGAGCTGGTTAGGCCCACGACCGGCCTGGCCCCTGGCTATGCCCAGGCTAACCTTGTGATGCTACCTCAAGAGGTAGCCTTCAGCTTCCTTCTCTTCTGTCAGCGTAATCCTCGACCGTGCCCTGTGCTGGAAATGGTGGAACCGGGGGGATACGAGCCGGCTTTAATGGCCAGAGGGGCTGACCTCAGGGTGGATGTACCCTTATATAGAATCTACAAAGAAGGCGAGCTTGTAGCTGAGGAAGGAGATGTTACCCGCTACTGGAATGATGAGTTGGTCTGTTTTCTGCTTGGCTGCAGTTTTACGTTTGAGTCGGCCTTGATACGAGCAGGGATAGGCCTGCGGCACATCGAGGAGGGTAAGAATGTGGCCATGTACGTGACCGACCTCGAGGCCAGGCCAACGGGTACGTTCTCCGGGCCAATTGTTGTGAGCATGAGACCCGTTCATGAGTCGAAGGTGGTAAGGTGCGTTCAGATAACATCCCGGTTTCCTCTGGCGCACGGCGCTCCACTGCATATAGGCGAGCCGCAGAAGATAGGCATTAAAGATCTGAGACGTCCGGATTACGGGGATTATGTAGAGGTCAAGCAGGATGAAGTTCCTGTTTTCTGGGCCTGCGGTGTTACGTCTCAGGCCGTGGCGCTAAGGTCGAGGCCCCGCCTGATGATAACTCATGCACCCGGGCACATGTTCGTTACCGATGTTTTGGATGAAGAGCTGGCTGCTCTTTGGTAGGCAGCCCTACGTAGACTGTGACATCGTGTTTGGCTGCCCGTCTCTTAAAGGAGAGGACTTATGGACAGGAAAGTGGATGTGAACTGTGATATAGGAGAAGGCTTTGGGGCCTATAGGCTGGGATTTGATGAGGAGATAATGCCGTACATATCATCGGCGAATATCGCCTGCGGATTTCATGCTGGCGATCCCGTGTACATGAGGCGGACGGTGCGTCTGGCCGAGGCGGCCGGTGTGGCCATCGGAGCTCATCCCGGGCTCCCTGACATTATGGGCTTCGGACGGAGGGAGATGACGGTCAGCCCCGATGAGGCCAGGGATTACGTTATCTATCAGATAGGTGCCCTTCAGGCCTTTAGCAGGACAAAGAAGCTTCAGCATGTGAAACCTCATGGGGCTTTGTACAACATGGGGGCCAGAAATGAGGAACTGGCCAGAGCGGTTGCCGAGGGCGTGAGGGAGGCCGACCCTGACCTGATTCTCGTGGGAATGGCCGGCTCCGCGTGGGTAAAGGTAGGTCGCGAGCTCGGGTTGAGGGTGGCCTGCGAAGCGTTTGCCGACCGGGCAGTAAACCCTGACGGTACTCTCGTTCCCCGCAGTCATCCCGGGGCGGTCATCAACGGTGTGGAAGAGGTTATGACCAGGGTTCTCAGGATCGTCACTGAAGGTAAGGTGAAAGCCATAAACGGCGAGGAAGTCCAGATGATAGGGCACACCCTTTGTCTGCACGGTGATACGCCGGGAGCGGCAGAGCTGGCCCGGACATTACGGCAGAGACTGGAAGCAGCCGGTGTGACCATAGCGCCTATGGGTACCTTTTGTCAGTAGAATCTTGAAGCCAGGCCATGATTTATGAGATACCGCGCTTTCTAGCGGCCGGGGACAGGGCCCTGCTCATCGAGTTCGGGGACGCCATCGACCCGGAGCTGAACCGGCGGGGCAGGCGGCTGCAGTTCGCCATACAAGAGGCCAAACTGCCGGAGCTGGTTGAAACGGTTCCTACCTATCGGTCGCTGCTTGTTTACTATGAGCCGCGACAAGCAAGCCCTGCAGAACTGAGGGCCAAGCTGGAGGTTCTGGCCGGCGATACCGAGGATGAAAGATTGCCCGAGCCAATGGTCACGGAAGTTCCTACCGTCTATGGGGGTGAGTATGGCCCCGACCTGGAGTTTGTGGCCGAACATAACGGACTGTTGCGCGATGAAGTAATCGGCCTTCATGCCGGTAAGGTCTACCTGATTTATATGCTGGGTTTCATACCCGGCTTTGCCTATCTGGGGGGCATCTCGCCGCGCATAGCCGCGCCGAGGTTAGCAACGCCGCGAGCGAGGATACCGGCCGGGTCGGTGGGCATAGCGGGAAATCAGACCGGGATATATCCGACGGAGAGCCCGGGAGGCTGGCGGCTTATCGGCAGGACTCCTATCGAGTTGTTCCATCCTCAGAAGGAACCACCGGCCCTGTTACGGATGGGCAATTATGTGAGGTTTGTGCCCATACCTGCCGAGGAATTCAGACGGATGAAGGAAGAGGTGGAGCAAGGGACCTACCGGGTGAAAGAGACGCCGCTTGTACGGGAGGGTGAGAGTGGAGGTATTTGAGGTCATTCAGCCAGGGTTTCTGACCACCGTTCAGGATAGGGGACGACACGGTTATCAGCAATATGGAGTGCCTGTATCGGGAGCGATGGATAGCTACGCACTCACGACAGCCAATCTACTGGTGGGCAACGGTGATGGAGCGGCGTGCCTGGAGATGACGGTACTGGGGCCGCGCCTGCGGGTGTTTGGCGACATGGTAGTGGCTGTTACCGGAGCTGATCTCAGCCCGACCTTGAACAGCAGTCCGCTTGCCATGTGGGAGGCGGTAAAGGTTTGTTCGGGCGACACTATCTCATTTGGCCACCCCAGGAAGGGATGCCGAGGCTATCTGGCTGTGGCTGGGGGCATAGATGTCCCTGAAGTTATGGGGAGCCGGTCAACCTATATCTTGTCACGTCTGGGTGGGCTGGAGGGGAGGCAGTTGCGATCCGGGGACCGCTTGCGCAGCGGGAGAGCCCGCGCGGGAATGCCTTTGAAGAAACTGCCGCCGCAATACATTCCCGAGTATCAAGCTAGGAACGAGCTGAGGGTAGTCCTTGGCCCGCAGGATGACTACTTCACTGAGAAGGGCATCCACACCTTTTTACACTCAGAGTATATGATCTCGGTTCAGGCTGACCGCATGGGCTATCGTCTGGAAGGACCACCCATAGAACACAAAGCTGGAGCGGACATCGTTTCCGACGGTATCCCAGCGGGAGCAGTCCAGGTGCCTGGCGACGGACTGCCCATTATTCTTCTAGCCGACCGGCAGACCACCGGCGGGTATGTGAAGGTAGCGACCGTGAGTACAGTCGACTTGCCCAAACTGGCTCAGGCGGAGATGGGACATCGAGTGAGGTTCTTGCAGATTAGCCAAGAGGAGGCCTATCAACTGCTGACAGAGTATGAGCGAACCATCGATGCTCTGAGGCAATATATCGAACAGGACCGTTAGGGGGCCCCGGGTGCATCTCTGGAAGGCCGGTGATGAGTCCGTGGCTCTTGGCAAGAGCGAAGTCTTTCAGGAGTAAGCGGCTATGTTAGTTGAAGAGATAATCCTGAGCCACGACCGCAGAGGTATATCAGCGCTCAGGAATTATCTTCCTGGCGATTTCTGTCATGAGGCGGCTGTTTTTGTCCTTGAGAAGAGGAAAGAGGGTCAGGGGCCGGCCATAATAACCACCGGTTTCTATGTCCCCCGTGCCGCTGCTGCGGAGACTGATGGCCCGCCGGGCGCCCTGGCCATCGGCGGGGCCCTGCATTCACTCGGCTTCGATGTCATCTACGTTACCGACAGACATACCGTGCCCCTCCTGGCCGCTGGCATCGTGGGAGAGGACAGGGTAATCGATTTCCCCATAATCGACCACGATTCTAGCCGGCAGTTTGCCCGGCATGTCTTGGCCGAAATCCAGCCCTCTCTCCTTATTTCCATAGAAAGGCCCGGGCTTAATGGCAGCCAGAAGTATCTAAATATGATGGGCGAAGACATAACTGAGTATACGGCTAAGGTTGACTACCTTTTCTTGGGCCAGAAGAACACTCTGGGCATAGGGGACGGCGGCAACGAGATTGGCATGGGCAATCTGGCTCGGTATGTAACGACAGTTGAGACCCTATCGCAGAGCCCCGCCCTTACCCCCGTCGACAGGTTAGTCATTGCCGCTGTATCCAACTGGGGAGGGTACGGACTGGTTGCCGCCCTGTCCAGGCTGGTCAGGCGTAACCTCTTGCCCTCGGTCACTTGGGAAAAGGAGATAATCCGCGAAATCGTAGCTAGAGGTGCCGTGGATGGCATCTCCGGCCAGAGACGAAGCGCCGTAGATGGCTTTGACCTGGAGCAGAATTCCTGGGCTCTCAGCCAGTTGCACAGAGTGTTAGCAGAGATGTCCTAGCATCGCAGGCAGGTGAGTTGAGACAAAGTCTAGAGCGTTCTACAATGCCCGCGACCAGAATCTTGATTACCACGGTATCTCAATCCGGTAGAAGGCTTCAGCCAATTCGTAATCCTCGCCCTCGGCTAGCATCTTATGCCGTTGCCTGAGCCGTTCTTCCAATCCCGTGGAGGGGTTGTCGCTTATCTGGCTCTTGTGACAGCGAAGCGCGGCGATCTTACTGTCAAAGGTAGCGCTAATATCCGTGCGGTAATTGGGCTCCTCAGCCCCCCAGAGCAATACCTCTTTAACGTTATGGGGCTGAAGCCCTTCCTCGAGCAGCTCGGGATAGGAGGGAAGATTCCTGGCGTACGGATAAACCGCATCAAGCGTAACCTGGCTGGTGATGCGGTGGTCGCGATGCCATATACGGCGCCGGTATAGGTCAGCAGTGCCGACGGTCTGTGGTCTGTACGCCCTTATCAGGCGGACGATCTCCTTCCTGAACTCAGGCGTATCCTCCAGGGACTGGTCGGGGTGGCGGAGGAACACGACCTCTCTCACCCCCAGCGCCCTCGCTGCCGCTAGCTGTTCCTGCTCTCTTATTCTGGCTAGTTCCTCAGGCTTCATATTGGGGTCATTCGTGCCCTTATCGCCGTTGGTGGGTACCACGTAGATAACGTCCTTTCCTTCCCTTGTCCAGTGGGCGACAGTCCCGGCAACGCCGAATTCAGCATCATCGGGATGAGGTGTAACTACCATCACATGAGCGGGCTTGGTCATTGGCTTTGAGCTATCAGGAAGCGCGGTACACAGCAGTGATTGCCGATAGCTTAGCTTTTCGAGGATCCGAAGTCAAATATTCAGATTGCTTTAACTCTGCCCCGCTGCCTCATTGAACGAGCGGCGAGTGCCAGCGAAACCAGCGCTACGAGGCTCACCGTTAGTGCCTTCTGGGGTGGGGTAGCGTTGATGGCTACACGGCTCATGACCACGGCGGGCCACAGGACGACCCTCACCAGCGGCTTCAGACTGGGATGGTCGGTTATGAACTCAGCTATGGGCGGGCTGACCGCGTAGTAAAAGCCGACCAGACCTTCCCCGATCGGGTTGGTGAGCAGGCATTTGTCTCTGAATTCCCGCAGAACCTGTATCTCCTCGGCCATCGGGGTGCCGTAGGCGGCAGTGGCGATGAAGCATATCGTGGGGCCGGGGGCGTCATAATCGTAAATCACGACCACGCCTCTGGCCCGGAGCGCCGGGACGTAAATGCTGAGGGAATCAGCGCTCAATGGATTGTTGGTCAGATCAACGGTGTCTCCCTGGCCCAGCCCGGCGTTACTCACAAGCGGGGCCACATCACTTATCCGGTTCAATGAAAGGTTCAGCCATGTCAGGCTGGTGAGGCTGGCCAGCGGCGATACATCGCTCAGCTGATTCCACCAGAGATTCAGCCATGTCAGGCTGATGAGGTCGGAGAGTGGCGATAGGTCGCTTATCTGGTTCCTGCCGAGATTCAACTCTGTGAGATCGACTAGGTTGACCAGCGGCGAGATATCACTGATCTGGTTTCTGGAAAGATCCAGCTCTGCCAGGCTGGCGAGGTTGGCGAGCGCCGATATATCGCTTACCCGGTGCCATGAACGATCCCGGCGTGGTGGGCCGGTCAGGTTGGCGAGCGGTGATATAGCGCTTACCTCGTTCTTGGCAAGACTCAGCTCCGCAAGGTCGGTGAGCTCGGCCAGCGCGAATATATGGCTGATCTGGTTCTCCTCAAGGTCGAGCTTCGTCAGGCCGATAAGGCCGGTCAGGGGCGATATATCGCTTATCTGGTTCTCGGCAAGACCCAGCACTGTCAGGGCAGTGAGGCTTGCCAGCGGTGAAATATCGCCTATCTGATTTCTGGCAAGGTCCAGTTCCGTCAGGCTGGTGAGGCCGGCCAGCGCTGATATATCGCTCAACTGGTTCTCGGCAAGACCCAGCACTGTCAGGGCAGTGAGGCTTGCCAGCGGTGAAATATCGCC
>JAUWOB010000032.1 GCA_030612345.1 Dehalococcoidia bacterium
CTGTCCGGGTAGTCGATTGGCAGGGTGACGGGATACGCGGGCGCGGCCGATGACGGTATTGTTGCCATGGTTGTTGATACCTCCCTCTCCGCAATTTAAGCATGCCCTGCGATTTGGTGCAAGTGCATGGTATTCGCAGGACATAGTGCCTGATTTGTAGCCGGCCGGCATGGCCTCCCCGGGCCGCCGGCATGATGCCTATGCTACTGCTCGCCGGCACACTTGGTAACCGAGGTCAAAGGCCCTGATATTGACCAGAGCTGCTTTGGGAGCGAAACGCGCCTCGATAGCTTCCTTCATCGTGGCCCGCTTTAGGGGGAGCAGCTCGAGGCCAAACAATGCTCCCAGCATGACAATGTTGGCGGCCAGCAGGCTGCCGGCCTCCTGCGCAATTTGAGCGGCGTCCAGTGTGATTACCTTGCTGGCCACGCTGTTTAGCTTTTCCAGTATTTGCTCCAGACGGGGATAGCTGCTTTGACCCAGAGAGACGGTGAAGGGGACTATCGGCGTTGTATTCAGTATGGCCAGGCCGGCACTTGATAGGTAGCTTACATGCCGCAGGGCCTCAGAGGGCTCCAGCGCCAACAGAATATGGCATTTTCCCTGGGGGATAAGGGGACCGTGGACATCGTCCCCGAGCCTGATGATGCTGGTTACCGAACCACCCCTGACCGCCATCCCTAATACCTCGGAGCCTCTAACCCTCAATCCATCCACAATCGCTGCCTTTCCCAGCAGCTCTGACATTAGGATGACCCCCTGTCCACCTACGCCGGCGAGCAGTATGTTGATCTCCCTTGCCACGTTGTTCACGCCTGTATTATAGCCTTGTAGGGGCAAACTTGAGCACAGAGGCTGCAACCGGTGCATAACGGGGCGTCAATCACCGTTTTGTCCCCCTGTCTTATTATCGCCGGGCAACCCAGGAGTTTGATGCAGGCGTTGCATTTGGGGTCGCATTTGTCATGGTCAATGTGGAAGGGAACTATCTTCTCCCCGGCCTGTCTCTTCTCTCTCAGTTCAATGGTGGCGCAGGGCCCCCGGCAAACCACGAGCGCAGGTCCCTGGAATCTTATTGCCTTTTCTATGGTCTCGGTTGCCGCTTTCAGGTCGAAGGAGTCGACGACCTCGACGAATTTCACTCCGCAGGCCCTGGCTACATCCTCGGCCTTCACAGCGATAGCCTCGTCTCCGGTAGCTGTCTGGCCGGTGCCGGGGTGAGGCTGGAAGCCGGTCATAGCTGTGGCCGAGTTGTCAAGCACAATCATGGTTATGTTTGCCTTATTGTAGACGGCGTTTATCAGAGGTGGTATTCCGGAGTGAAAGAAGGTGGAGTCGCCCAGATGCGCTATTATCGGGGCTTCCACTATATGGGCCATACCGTTGGCCAGCCCAAAGCCTCCCCCCATACAGATACAGGTATCCACAGCATGTTGCGGCGGGTTGAGGGCCAACGTGTAGCAGCCAATATCACCCGGGTAGATAGGCTCTGCGTCCTCGCCGTACTCCCTGGCCACTCTCTGTGCCGCCGCAGTAATGGCGCGGAAGGAGGCGCGGTGGGAGCAGCCGGGACACAATGCCGGTGGTCTCAAGGGCAGAAGCGGGGCTCCCTCCTGCTCTAGCCTGTCCAGGCCGACGAAGTCGACCGGGAGCTTGCATCCGGTCAAAGAGGCGATGGCCTCGCTGACCTTTCTGGTGGATAGCTCTCCTATCCGAGGCACCACGTCCTTACCGTGAACCCTGACCCCGATATTATGTTCTCCCACGATGGCTTTCACGTGGAGTTCAACAAACGGGTCCAATTCCTCCACTATCAGTATCTCCTCTACCGATTTCAGTAGACTGATTATCAGTTCCTCGGGGAGTGGGTGCGGGGTTCCCACTTTGAGTACGGAGACCTTGTCCTCAAGTCCCAGCCACTTCACCGCCTCCAGAGTGTAGCTGTACGACAATCCGCAGGCTATGATACCCAGCCGGGCGTTATCCGCCATGTGCAGTTGGTTATAGGCCAGAGTGTTTACTGCCTTCTTGATTCTCTCAAACCTCTCCAGCATCAGAGGTTTGTTTATTCTGGCCACACGCGGAACATAGGCCAATCGGTCGGGATTCTTCTCGAAGGAGCCCTTTCTCCTTTCCCGGGAGATGTCTCCCAAGACGATATCGCCGCGGCCGTGGCCTATCCTGGTCACCGATCTGAGCATAAAAAGCTGCCCGAATTCCTCAGACAGCCTGAAAGCGTCGGCCATCATGTCTTTGGCTTCCTGGACGGAGGACGGCTCAAGGACCGGTATGTTGCCCTGCAGCGCAACATACCGGCTATCCTGCTCATTCTGCGAACTCCAGGCCCAGGGATCGTCGGCCGAGACTAGGACCAACCCTCCTTTGGCACCGATATGGCTGGCGGTCATCAACGGGTCATGGGCCACATTTACGCCAACGTGTTTCATCGAGGCCATGGCTCGCACCCCGCAGATTGAAGCGCCCAGGGCCACCTCAAAGGCTACCTTCTCATTGGTTGACCACTCAACATACATGCCCAGCTCTTTGGCTACTCCGGCCAGCGTGGCCAGTATTTCACTTGACGGGGTACCGGGGTAGGCAGCGGCTACCTGAACCCCCGCTTCTATCGCCCCCCTGGCTATCGCCTCATTGCCCAGGACGAAAAGTCGTTGTCCAGGAGCATCAGAACTAATGGTTAACTCCCTCAAGCTAGCCTCCTTTCCCCTATTGATAGGCACTGCGTGGTTGTTTGTAGAGAAGAACTATAACTGGGGCGGAGGAATTTTTCCACCCGTGGTCCTGGTCCGGTACTCCAGGCGGTGCTCGGGGCAGAGGATGTCCGATTGAGTGCAGGCGTCATTGGTATGATGTCCCTGGAATTCCGCCAGAAGTAGCCAAGGCAAGCTGGGATTTGCAGTGTGTACTAAGTCCCGACACCGGGGCACGCTGAACGGAAAGCCGACTAGTGCAACCTTTGCGGGCTTGCGGCATTACAGTAATAGCGGCGGTAAGCATGCGCTGAGGCCTGAGCAAAGCGGTAGCGTTTACGCAGGTATTTCTTTGCCCTGGACGGCAGCAGCCAAACGCATTAGACTACTGGTTGAGAGGAGGCGAGAAATGAGCAGGAGCCTGCTTATCGCGGGATCGCTGGTGCTATTGGCCGGCCTGATCGCCTGTGCAGAGGGTGCACCGACATCGCCTCCAATTCAGCTTTCGTTCGATTTCTGTCAGGGCGCGCAGGGCTGGGAAGCGGGCTTTGCGGAATATTCGCTTGGCATGGACATGCAGCTTGAGACGGACATAAGGCCGCTGCCATCTGAACTCGAGACCGGATGCAGCGGCTACTACTTGCGGGGGATGAACCGCTCGGATGACCTCTTCATGTTCCTCAAGCGCCGGTTAGGGAGTGATGATGGCATAGTACCCGGTCAAGAGTACCGGGTCGAGTTCACCATCGTCTTGGCCTCAAATGCACCCAGCGGTGCCGTTGGCATCGGTGGCGCTCCCGGCGAGTCTGTCTTCCTCAAGGCAGGTGCCTCCACAATCCAGCCTGAGGCATACCTTGATCCTGCTACCGACTATTACCTCATGAATGTGGACAAGGGTCTAGACAACAGCGGTGGCGGGGAAGCGGCATCGCTGGTCGGGCACATCGCCAATGGCCTTTCTGCCAATGAAATCGATATGGAGAATCCTCCCTACGTCTCGCTGCAGCGCAGCCACGTGCACACGAATATCGTCGCCGCCAGCCCCGATGGCGAACTCTGGTTGCTGGTGGGCACAGATTCTGGATTTGAGGGGCTCACCGGCATTTACTACCAGAGCATAGCCGTAACACTGAAGCCTGTGGAATATCGGCCCCTGTCGTAAGTCTTGTTCGATGACCTCCGTCATTCCGGGCACATAATACCTGAACCGCCGCACGCCCAATTGTGACAGTGTTCCCCGAACTCCATTGACAGGAGACAAGAAAGTAGCTCATAATCCTGTTTGACATTTCTCAAGTTTTCGGGGTGACAATGAACATCAAACAAGTGCTAGAAAGAACCGCCCGTGCGATGCCACAGAATACTGCTATCGTCATGGGCTCACAGAGAGTCAGCTATCGGGAATTCGATGAGGCTTGTAACAGAATAGCCAACGCCGTCGTGAGTCTGGGCATAAAGAGGGGCGACCACATCGGCATTCTGATGGGCCGCACCCCTGAGTGGGTCATCAACTGCTTTGGAGTGCTCAAAGCGGGAGCTGCCGCCGTCCTCCTCGATGCCAGGACTAAGGCACCCGAACTCGAGCCTCAACTCCGCGAATCCCAGGCCAGGGCCCTCATCACCGAAGAGAGATTCGCCCCCCTGGTGTCTTCGGTCCTGCCCGCTGTTCCACTGCTGAAACACGTCCTTGAAGTCGATACAGACGCCTACAAAACGCTGTTGGCCGCCAGTTCGCCTGCATCGCCCTCTGTCCATATAGACGATGACGATGACGCTATCATCTTCTACACCCTGGGCGTGCTGGGTAAGAACAAGGGCATAGTCCATACTCACGCCTCGTTCACTTCAGCACTAGCCGCACTCGTACCGAGAATGAAACTGGAAACAGACGACGTTGTTCTGGGACTGCTCCCTTTCAACTACCTTCTCGGATTTGGAGTCGTTGTCCTGGGGCCCATTGTGAATGGAGCCACTACGGTCATCCTGCCCCATTTCAGTTCCAAGAACGTTCTGGAGACGGCAGAGCGGGAAAAGGCCACCATGCTCATAGGCGTCCCGGCCAGCTTCAATGCGCTGGCCATCATTGAAGAAGAAACGCTCAGGAGCTACGACCTCGGCTCCTTAAGGGCGGTGCTCTCCGCCGGGGCGAAGTCCTCAGCCTATCTGATGGAGATGCTTGAAAAGAGGTTCAACCTGACTGCCATGGAAATATACGGGCTCACCGAGTTGATAATCGTCACCATGGGTGGCGTTGATGACCGCAAACTGGGCACGGCAGGCAGGCCTGTGGCAGAGCTTCGAGTGCTGGATAAGGAGGGCCGAGAAGTGCCCCAGGGCGAGGTAGGGGAAGCCGTGGCTAGGGCGCCCTGGCTGATGAAGGAATACTACAAGGAGTCTGAACTTACGGCCCGGGTCATCAAAGACGGCTGGTTCTATACCGGGGATCTGGTCAGGGCGGATGAGGACGGCTACGTGGACTATGTGGAGAAGATGTCGTCCATTATCGTGCCCTCGGGGGGAGTCAAGATTCTACCGGAGGCAGTGGAAGAGGTGCTCCTGGGGCATCCCGCAGTGGCCGAGACAGCCTATGTCGGTGTTATTGATGATTACAGAGGTCAAATACCCACAGCCTTCATAGTGCTTAAGGAAGGGCAAAGTGCCACGGTGGACGAACTACGCGATTTCTGCCGCCAGAGCGTGGCTGAGTTCAAGGTGCCCAAGCAAATCAGATTCGTTGACAGCCTGCCTCGAAGCGAATCGGGCCGAATAGACCGGAGACTGCTCAGCACGGTAAAGGAAAGCTGACAGGAAGGACTGGAACGGCCGATCGGTGTATTCCGCGGTGTCCGGCACCGCATCCCGGGGACACACTACCTGATACGTAACAGGCCTGATCGCTATAACGTATAAGGAGATGAGTCCGATCAGTTCAGAGCTTCCCGCGATATCTCTAAGCGGATGTTTCTGCCCTTCAGATGATCTATAACGTAGTTAAATCTGCTTTGCTCCATGCCGATCAACTCGGGAGGCACTATGCCGACCTCTTTGATGCCGCCCTCCAAAACCAGGTTGGCTACAGCCGTGCAGGTAAAACCGGTGGTCCGCGCCATAGATGACAGGCCTGTGAGCTTATCGAATTGGTCACGCAAATCATACGTGTATCTCACCGCTTCACCATTCTCCCTACCCTCAATAACGATCTTCATTAAGGTGTATTCTTCCTCGTTCTCCGCCAGTTGCCAGTGGGGGAACAGCAACCGCGAAGTCATCTCTCGGGGAGCTATCTTCTGCCCGTTCACATCTATTGGTTCGCTACTGAAGAAGCCGGTTTCCCGCAGTACTTTAATATATTCACTATGCCCGGGGTAGCGAAGGGTCTTCTCCTTCATGTTCGGTATCCGGACTGTTTTCAGCAGGGTTCTTAACCCGTCAGTGTTGAAGGCCTCAAGGGTGCCCACACCATCGAAGTCAAGATACTCCAGGTCGGAAAGCGCCGGTTTGACGACTATCTGGCCGTTTTCGACTAATCGCGCCGGGCGGGTATACTCCTCAATGACGTCCGCTGGCGAAAAGGGTGCCTTATACTGGTATGGCCATGTACGGATTCTGGGCAGGCCTCCGACATAACAGGCGAAATGGCTGACCTGCATTTGCCGGTAGCGGTTTCCCACTATCATGTTGCTGAGCCCGGGCGCGACCCCGCAATCTACAATAGCCGCTACTCCTTCATTCCTGGCCAGCTCATCAAGTTCGAAGGGGTCTTCAGAGAAGAAGGAGATGTCGACAATCCTCTTGCCGCATCGGATAACACTCCTCAGGACGTCGAACCCGAGATAACCCGGCAGGGCGTTGACAACCAGGTCGGCATCATTGATCAACGTGGCCAGAACGCCCCGATTCGCCGCATCTGCATTGATGATCTCAACTCTGGCACCTTTCAGTTGTTCCAAAGCACTGTGGTCTGTGTCCATCACCCTAACTTCATGCCGCTGAGCAAGGTCTAATGCTACGGCCTTGCCCACCCTGCCGAAACCAAGGACTACCACTTTCTTAGGGGTCTTCATACTGAACTATCATCCCAGTTGAGCTTCGTCCAGCCCGAAGTAGTGACCCACCTCGTGCAACACGGTAAGACGGACCTCATCCTCAATCTCCTTCTCGGTACGACAGGCACGCTCAATGGGGCCTTTGAAGATGGTGATCTGATCGGGCAGCAAAGTATCTTCCAACGAGCGATCAATCAGCGGTATGCCCTCATAGAGACCCATGGTGTCAGGCATATCCTCCGCAGGCTCGTCCTCGATAAGCACCGCCACATTCTCCAGCCGGCTCCGGAATTGCTCAGGCAGGCCTGCCAGCGCTCTTGTCACCAGGCGCTCGAACCTGCCACGGGACAGGCTAGTCTGTCTTGATTTGCCGGGTCTGTTTCCCTTGTTCTCAGAACACAACATTGGCCTCCCTGTTGTGAGGAACTACCTGTGAGCGATTATACTACAATTGCCTGGAGAGGAGACTTGCGTCGAGCAGGACAGATTCCGGTCACAATAATGCGTTTGGCTATGATTCGAAGGAGGCAGGACCGGTTAAGATCCATCCTGTCTTTCATGGCTGCAGAACCTGATGATCTCGGCAAAATTGTTGATCCTGGTCAGGTTGGTGCTTTCCGCAAAGCCATCATAGGTGAGGTTAATCCAGGGCTTGTGATACAGGGCACTGAACCTTTCCGACATGGCGGCCACAATCCCGCCGGGCATACAGCCATGGGGCATTACCGATATCACACCGGCAAACTTGGGATTCTCCATCCATTCGATTCCGCTGCCGATACTGAGGACTGCCTCGCTTCCGCATTTTGGGGAAAGCCACTGGCTTGTGCACTTAAGCAACTCCCTTGTTGAGGCCTCCCTCTCATCAACCGCGACCAGGTCGGAGAAATGCTTAATTACACTGTGCTCGTCGTGCTCCCAGACACGCGTTATTGTGTAGCTAATGAGCGCCTTCAGGAATTTGCGGTCCCTGATAGCATCCTCCACGTGCCGGAAGAAGATATAATTCATCCATTCGCCCATAGAAGAAACGACGACCTCTAGCCCGGCCTTCTCGCACTCCTTGACCAGATCCTGGTTGCTGAATCTGTTGGAGCGCAGAAAGATCTCGCCGTTAATGCCCACCAGGGGCCTGCGGGGCAGTTCAGGGTCCCTGATCGACCTGAAATCAGAAGCTGCCTGGCGAAGGACGTCATCGAAGCCTTCTTTCTTGCGAACGCGACCGACAATTCTGCTCAGGTAGTGGTCAAACAGCCCGTCTGCCAAGCCCGGCTGTCTTTCATAGGGGCGGGTGCCCCATAGCAACCTCTGGAGATAGTCGATAGCGACGCTGCCCTTCCAGGCGAGGCGGGCGAAACGGGGACTGATTTCTGTATCCCGATAGGCATTGTTGGATATCGTGGTCCGGATGGGCAGATCAATGCCCACCTCCCGCAGTATCCTGATTTGTTCCAGGGCGTATTTGCCGAAGCGGCAGGGACCATATGCCCCGGCCATAACTGCTTCCACTTTCTTCAGGTCGGTGCCGTCTTCGTAACAGAACCTCAGAAAGTCGCCCAGGGTTACCCGATAGGGCAAACACTCCGTGCCGGCTGTCACCTTATCGGCATAGAATAGATTACGTTCGTTGGCCTCGGGCAGCACAACTGCTCTGAAGCCGCTGCCCTCTAAGATCGCACCTACCCGCTCGATGTGCGGCGCCATCCTGGGAATAATGCACGTCTTCTCGGTATCGATGACGGGCGGGAATGCTCTCCGATAGATATCCTTGCGCGGCCGTTCATGCTTCTCGGCAGATCGGGCAAACCCTCTAATGGTGTCCACAAAGGCCTCGAGGCGGGTAACTATACCGGCCTCGGCAGCATGCTCGTCTATTTC
>JAUWOB010000070.1 GCA_030612345.1 Dehalococcoidia bacterium
GACCAGGAACGGCTAAGGCAGCCGGCGCGCGACTTCCTGGCTGACAACTGGTCGAAGGCGGTTGTGAAGCAGATGGAAGAGAGCGAAACAGGCCATTCCAGAGAACTCTGGCAGGAGATGGCAGAACTGGGTTGGATGGGCCTGGCCTTGCCGGAGCAATATGGCGGCGGCGGCATGAGTTTTCTCGACCTGGCTGTGCTCTTGGAAGAGATGGGACGTGCCTGCCTGCCCGGTCCGTTTTTCTCCACAGTGGTGCTTGGGGCTCTACCCATTCTGGACGCCGGGAACGAGGAGCAAAAACAAAGATACCTGCCTGGGGTAGTGCGGGGTGAGAGGGTTTTCTCGCTAGCTCTAGCCGAGTTCCTCCTTCGGAATCCCGATGGCTTTTCAATGACGCTCGAAGCCACTTCAGAAGGTGATAACTACGTGATTGAGGGCACCAGTTTGTTTGTCCCCGACGCTCATATTGCCGATCATCTGCTGTGTGTAGCTAAGACGAAACGTGAAAATGGAATCGCAATAGTCGTGGTAGATGCACGGAGCCCACACATACGTCACAACCTGCTCAAAGGCATCGGTGGTGATAAGCTATGTGAGGTGGTCTTTGACCTGCTGCCGGTGCCCAGGGCTGACGTTTTGGGACAGGAGGACCGGGGACGGAGCGTGGCGAATAAGATAGTCCAGCGGGCCGCAGTGGCGAAGTGTTGCGAGATGGTGGGAAACATCCAGCGTGTCCTGGAGATGACCGTGGACTATGCGAAGGAAAGGAAGCAGTTTGACCGGCCCATCGGCAGCTTCCAGGTCATACAGCACTATTGCGCCGACATGGCAACCGATGTTGACGGCGCCAGATTCAGTACTTATCAAGCAGCCTGGATGCTGAGCGAGGGACTTCCCTGTGCCAGAGAGGTGGCCATAGCCAAGGCCTGGATGGGCGAAGCTTCCCGGCGTGTCATGGATCTGGCACATCAAATTCACGGGGCAATTGGCGTTAGCATGGAACATGACCTGCATTTCTACACCAGACGGGCCAAAGCCGCGGAACTTGCCTTCGGCGATGCGGATTTCTATCGAGAAGTGGTAGCCAGAGAGATGGGACTGTTTTAAGACATTGAGGAGTTCAGCACGAAAGGGGTGACTACTATGGAGATTAGCAGGGTAGGTGTGATTGGCTGTGGATTTATGGGCTCGGGCATTGCCCAGGTCTGTGCTCGGTGCGGCTACGATGTGGTAGTTGTAGAGCTCAGCGAGTCTCCTCTCAGCAGGGGCTTAGCAACAATAGAGTATTACCTTACGCGGGATGTAGAGAAACACAGGATATCTCAGCAGAACAAGGTCTCGACTTGGGCGCGTATCAGGGGAAGCATCGCTATGGACGATCTGAATGATCGCGATCTGGTCGTAGAGGCTGTCCCGGAGGATATGGAACTAAAGAGAAAGATCTTTGCCAAACTGGACAGGACCTGTCCTGGCCGTACGATCCTTTGCTCCAACACTTCTTGCTTGTCCCTTACAGAACTTGCTCGAGTAACGAGCCGCCCGGATAGGGTAATCGGTACACATTTCCTCAGCCCGGTGCCCCGTAGCAAACTGCTCGAGATTGTCAGGGCGGACACGACCAGTGAGGAAACCCTCGCGACAGTGGAGCAGTTTGGCCGTTCACTTGGACTGGAAATCCTTGTGGCCAAAGATACTCCCGGGTTCATCTTTAACTACCTGCTGCTAGCGTTGATAGGGTCCGCGGTGCGCCTCTTGGAGGATGGCGTGGCGAGTGCGGAGGATATCGACAAGAGCATGGTTCTTGGTCTGGGTCTTCCCATAGGCCCGCTGGCCCTGGCCGACTTCAACGGTCTGGATGTTGGCTATATGGTGGGCCGTGCCATGTATGAGAGGAGCAAGGACCCGTGCCTTGCCCCCTCTGCTCTCCTGAAAGAGATGGTTGACTCCGGTCGTTTGGGACGCAAGACTGGTGAGGGATTCTATAAGTATCGCGAAGAGGAGTAGCGCTCTGAGAACAGGGCCCTGAGGCTGGGGCGACCGCGTGAGCCTCATTTCGAGATATGACTGGGTTGTTCCGGCACTCAAAAGAGATCAGCGGAGGTCACCAAGCTTTGTCTCCAGTCTCTTCTGCCTCAGGGATACCGTGAGATCGCCCCGCGTTCTCTCTATGATACCGCGTATGGAATCGGTGGTTCGCCGTAGGCCATGAGCGAGCAGTTCGGGGAAGTCCATGGTCATCAGTATTCCGTAGATTTCGTCCATTACGGCCAGCAATTCCTCGCAACGGGAGAAGTCGTCCCGCCTTAGACTATCCAGGATATACCTGCGCAGCTCCCCTACCGATTCCCCCAGGCCATCGAGGTAGGCAGCATTACCTATGCCCAGTGTGCCTGGCTTCGGGAACTCCTCGCCGGCAATCAGGGCCGAGGTTATGCGTGCTTCGGCATACTCCTTCTGAGCGTCATGAACGAGACCTGAATGGAGCAGCTTTCCATGCTGGGCCAGGTCGCGGTTCAGCTCTCGAAGTAAGTCGCTAGCTGAACTAAGGAGCTGCTTTGCCTTGTCATGCTGCTGGCGATGCACGGCACGTATGGCATCAGCGCTATGGCGAATTACCTGGCGGCAACTGCGCAAGGCTTTCTCTCGCGCCTCATCTTCAGCAGCGAAGTAGGGGTGAAGCTCGCTGGCAATAATCTCTAGGTCTTCTATGTGTCTTGACATTCCTGTTTCGCGGAGTCCATTGCGGCGATCAGCTTCTGCACAGCTCCCCTAACATCCTCCTCCTCTAGGACGGCACTGACCACAGCTATGGCGTCGGCCCCTGCAGCCATTACTTCTCGGATGTTGCGCAGGTTTATGCCACCTATGGCTACCAGAGGGACAGATACGGTTCGCCTGAGTTCCTTCAGCGTATCCACTCCCACCACCGTGGCTGCCTTTTTCGTTGGCGTGGGAAATACGGAGCCCACGGCGATATAATCGGCCCCTTCACGCTGAGCTTTTGTGGCCTGAGACAGCGTGGTGACGGAACAGCCTACTATTCTGTCGATGGGCAATTCCCTGCGCACTACAGCCAGTGGCAGGTCGTTCTGTCCGATGTGCAGCCCGTCGGCGTCGGCAGCTATAGCTAAGTCGAGGTGGTCGTTTATGATGAGTAGAACACCAGCCTGACTGCAGAGCTCCTTGAGTTTGTGTGCTAGAAGTAACAACTCTCCTTTCTTGCCTTGCTTGTCTAGAAGCTGGATTACCTTGGCACCTCCCTCAATCGCCTGCCTGGCGATATCGAGCTCATCCCTGCCCGCCAGGAACTGCCTGTCTAGAATAAGGTAAAGCCCGGGCATGCTTTCCATCTTCTCCCGGCGCGATATGCGGGAGATCAGATCTCGCTCCAGCGTATAGAGGGAAAACCTGGCCTGTTCAAAGCTGGCTGAACTCAGCATCGAACTCATCTCGGGCAATCTGGCTAACTCTTCGATTACCCGAAGAGACTGCTCGGCCCTCTTGGCATTGGCCGTCACCAGATCAGACAGGCTTTGCAGCGAGGCTGTTCTCATATTCGGTTCTATCTTACTTGAAGGGGAAGTGGCAGTTTGAGCATGACCGACATCATGTTCGGAATCTCTCTGAGAGAGGAGTCCTACACGCAGCAGTTTAGTCTCCTGGGCTAGATCATGACGTAGCGTTCTTAGCCGCCGGCCCAGGTCGGCATCGCTGAGAAGAAAGCGGGCGACATCTTCCAGAACCCGCAAGCCTTCGCCGGAGCGGTTCAGATTGGCGTCAATCAAACGCAGTAGTTGGAGAGGCACTTTCCAGGTCCTTTAGCGGCTCAGGCAACACGCCCTCTCTGGCTGCCTGTATCTGCTCTTGAATCTGCGACGGCACCTCCTGTCTCATATCCCGGAACCTCTTCTCCACCCAGCGACCGATATTCCGGGGGTCTCTGTAATAATCTTCACCAGGACGCATTGTGGGCTCGCCGCTGTCCTCCCATACCGTCCTCAAGGACTTATGGTAGGCAAAGCCGGACATGGCACGGGATAAGCTGGCCTTGCCGCAAAATGAGCATTCGGGAGCAAAGGGAGCAGAAGTATCCCTTACCAGGAAACTCAGCGTTCTGTGGCAGTTATGACAGACGAATTCATAGATGGGCATGGCAGACCTTTTCGATCAACCGGCGTCAGACCTGTCGTCTCCCGAACCGGAGAGCTCCCTCCTTCTTGTTTCTATCTGGGCCGCGGGCCATTCGCCCCTCTGCATTCTCTCCGTTAGCTCCTCATATTCGGGGGGCGACTTCTCGCCGCTGCTCATCCTCTTGCTCCACTCGGCCAGCGCTTTGGGGTCATCTCTCATCATGCCTTTGGTAAGCTCGCGGTCGGAAAGTATGTCTTCATAAACGTCTCTATATGTTTTCTGTACGGCAAAAGTGGAGAATATCCGCCTAAGTCCGTTGCTGCCGCAGCAGGGACAGGGTGGCGGAGATAGAGGAAATCTCTGCTGATACGAGCTAACTACGCGGTGACAGGCATCGCACGCATATTCGTAAATGGGCATTGTCTTGCCAGGAAATTCTAGCACAATTTCTTTCGTCCACAAACTGCGCGGGCTAGACAACTCCTCGACGTTTCTCTCTGTCCCTGCGGGAAGCCCCGATGCATCCTCATTTACCGCGGTGAAACAGTCTCAGATGACTTGGCTCACACTGCTGCGCCCCGATGAAGTGGGGTGCGGGAGAGACTTCGGCAACGTGACTCGTGGGTCGTCACCTTCCGCCTCCGAGGGGGCAAACCGAGCGACGGACCTGTCTAGGGATAGCCTGGTTCGTTGCCCAGCACGGCCACTGCGGCCACCTGAGGGGGACCACCGAAGGTTTGCGATACGCCGAGCCTGGCATTCTTTATCTGGCGCTCAGGCGATTGCGCCCTGCCCTGGAGTTGCTTGTAGACTTCGTAGGTCATCCTGAGCCCGCTAGCGCCTATAGGATGCCCGAAGCATTTCAACCCACCATCGCTGTTTACGGGCAAGCCGCCCCGCAGTTCGAAGTAGCCAGAGTCGATATCATCCTTGGCTTGGCCCTCCGGGCTGAAGCCAAGGAGTTCGTAGAGAAGCAACTCGGTACTGGTGAAGCAATCGTGGACCTCAGCGAGGTCAACCTGCTCTCGGGGCTTCTTCACCCCGGCCTGCTCATAAGCCTGGCGGGAAGAACTCATGACCTCCTCAAAGTGGAGCCAATCGAAGGCCGGTCTGTTCTGCGGAAGAAGGGCGGAATGAGCCGCACCTATGCCTTTTATGTAGATTGGATCGTCTCTGTATTTCGTGGCCTGCCTGGCGGGAACCAGCAGGGCTGCGGCACCACCATCACTATTGCCACAGCAATCGAAAAGGCCCAGGGGCCAGGCGATGATAGGAGCATTCAGCACCTGTTCGAGGGTTATGCGGTTGCGGAAATGAGCCTTGGGACAGAGGCTGCCATTGTAATGGTTCTTAACCGCAATCTTGCCAATGACGCGTTTGCCTTCTTCAGGGCTCAGGCCATAAGTATGG
>JAUWOB010000004.1 GCA_030612345.1 Dehalococcoidia bacterium
CGTCGTGTATCGTCAGTCCGTTGGCGGTACCTGGGTCTCCAATGGGCAAGTCCGTGTCGTTCCTGTAGGTGATCGTCCAGGTAAGCGTGGTGTTCGCCGTTGCTGTTTGCGGGTCGACTGACTTCCAGAGGGTGATGCCGCCGCAGTGGGCTGTAAATGTGACTGTGGCTCCCGGCGTGCCATAGTCTCTGCTGTACTTCTCCTGTGCGCCCAAAGCCGCCTGCTGGTAGACTTGGGCCGCGTGGTCGTGCCTTCGCTAGTCGCCACAAAGTAATACTTGACATAGTCTGCGGCATTGAAGGAATAACAGGTTCTTATTCCCGGGAAGTATAGCTGATCATAGACTGGCATCGAACCATAACCACATTTGCCAGCAATGCTGTGAATACAGGTCTCTGTCCTGATGAGTCGGAACTGGTCCGGATTGAAGTCCGGGTTTCCCACCGGCTGAAGCCAGGCACCACCGTTGGAGCCAATTGTACCGAAATCGAAGCTTTGGTAGCTTCAGACGACCGACTCAATCTACGCCCGGGCGTGAATGGTAATCACCGTGAGAAATACAGGCTCACATAGAGCACAGGCATGATGCTCAGCCTGGTGCCGGAACACCTTCTAGGATGAATTCTATTCCTCCCGCATGGTTCCCAAACGAGCGCTGAGCGACACGTCACCATGAAGAAACAGCGCCATACGGTAGGGGCGGGCCTCTCCCAACGCCGGGACGGTCCAATACCGTCCTCTACGGCACCCAGCAGCTGGGATTACCGCGCGGACTCCACCCTAACCGGGATTCTTTCGGTCGCTTTGCTCCCTTAGAAGGACATCAGACAAAAGTGCTTACGCCGACAAGAGGCGAGGGGCTCAGAACTATGAGGGAGGCTTGCCTAAGATTCGGAATAGCGAGTATAATTGACTAGCTTTGTCCACCAGTAGAAAGGGAGGAAAACATGCCAGCTTACGCCTTCTTTCACGGGCAGTTCATGCCGCTATCTGAAGCCAGAATCGGAATCATGACCCACGCCCTGCACTATGGCACCGCTTGCTTCGAGGGCATCCGCGGACACTGGGACAGCGAACAGGAAAGATTTTGCCTTTTTAGAATCCACGATCACTATAAGCGCATGCTCGAGGGCTGCCGCATCCTGAAGATCGGCTCTCCTTACTCCATTGATGCTCTTTGGCAGCTGACGGGGGAGCTTTTGGAGAAGAGCGGCTACCGCGAGAGCGTGTATATCCGTCCTTTAGCCTACAAGAGCTCCGAGGTCCTGGCGATCCGCCTCCACAACGTGGAGGATGATTTCCTTATTGCCGTGACCACATTCCCTCCTTACCTTGATGTGGAGAAGGGTGTGCGCTGCTGTACTTCATCGTGGCGTCGGGTCGACGATACCATGGTTCCGCCTCGCGGTAAGATCTGCGGCATCTATGTAAACAGCGCACTGGCTAAGACCGAGGCCCAGGAAAACGGCTTTGATGAGGCAATACTGCTGACTCACGATGGACATGTCTGCGAGGGCAGCGCCGAGAACATCTTTCTTGTTTTGCAGGGCAAACTGGTAACTCCGCCGTCATCAGACGACATTCTCATGGGCATCACCAGGGACACGGTCATCAAGTTGGCTAAGAACGAATTAGGCGTAGATACGATTGAGAGGCAGGTGGACCGAAGCGAGCTTTATGTAGCCGAAGAATGCTTCTTTACGGGGACTGCGGCCGCCATAGCCCCCATACTGGAAATCGACCGTCGCGTCATAGGGAGGGGCGAGATCGGGGAGATGACCGCCAGATTACAGAAGCTCTTCGGGGAAGTAATGCTGGGAAGGAATCCCAAGTACTCTGGTTGGTATTACCTGGTTGCCCCTGGAACCCCGATACAATCGGGGCGCAAGCGAATCATTTAAAAGGATCTGCGCCGGGATTCACCTGGAGAGCCTTCAGCAGATAGAGGACGCGGCAACTCCGCTCCAGGACGACGGTGTAGTAATAGGCCTCCTCCAACAGCTGGCTAACAGCAAAGCTGCCGTGCCCCCGCACCAAGACCACCTTATGCTCCATCACCAGCCTGGCTATCTCGCCGGCAAGTCCTTCAAGCTTGTCCACCATCTCTGCACTCAAGACAGGCACCTTAGACAGCAAAGCCCGCCCCTCCACGTCACGGGGCACAATCACCTCTTCAGTGAAGGACAAAGCCACCGCGTAAGGCGGATGGGCATGAACCACTGCCAGTGCCGACGTGTTCTTGTAGATACAGCGATGAACTTCCAGCTCCTGCGAAGCCAGGGGCGTAGCCCGGTTGTTCTTGGTAATCCCCGTCTCCACCAGATCTCCTTCCTGAATGGAGCCCAAGGGGCTACCTCGATGAGTAATAACCAGATGCTCTCCAAGCTTGACACTGAGGTTACCTCCCTGGGCTGAAACCAGCCCTTGAGAGAAGAGCCCCTGTCCTACCGACTGAAACTGAGATAGCATTCTTGACACCTATGATATGCGTCGTATCACGGCCACCACCCTGCCCTGAATCTCGACATTACCGGGAGCAGCATAAATGGGTTTCATCTGACTGTTGGTCGGCTCCAGGCGGATACGATCTGGCTCAGCGAAAAACCTCTTGAGTCTAACCTCTTGCTCTGCCTTCAGCCAGACTGCCACCATATCGCCATTCTCAGGCCTGCTCGCATTGTCCATCAGAACCGTGTCGCCATCAGCTATCAGAGCGTCTAACATGGAATCCCCTCTTACGCGAAGGGCATAAACATCTTGCCTACCACGAACTAACTCCTCACTCACGTCCACTCCTTCATGGGGAACGGTATTTCCTGTGTCAGGCACAGGAATAGGCTCACCGGCCGCTATTATCCCTACCACCGGAATATGAACAAGCTTCCTGCCTTTGTGCAATGGGGCCAAGACCTCAATGCCCCGAGATATGTCGCTGTGGCGGCGAATATATCCTGCCTGCTGCAATTTGCTCAGGTTGTAAGCTACCACCGACGTGGAGCTTAGCTCACATCCAGCGGCAATATCCCTAATCGTAGGAGGATACCCCTTGTCACGCACGAATGCGGCGACAAGGCTGATGATACGCTCCTGTTTGGGCGAAAGCGACTTCACAGCCATCGGTCACCGGCGGACTACTTCTTGTTCGGCTTGGTGGTCAAGCGAGACTTGAGTCTGGCGCCTTTGTTCTTATGAATAATGCCCTTGCTCACCGCCTTATCTATGCTACTTATGGCCGCCACTGTTTTTCGCTCTGCCGATTCTTGGTCGGCATCTGTTGGGCTTTTCGCCTTAGCTACGTATGTCTTGACACTGCGGCGCACCAGGCGATTCCGCAACCGCTTTCTCTCGGTTGCCCTGGCGGCCTTGTTACCGCGCCCACTAACTGCCATTCATGCCTCCTTTCTCATTACGCTTACTACGTTCCACACTGAGTAGATTCTAGAGATGATCCTGCTTAGCTGAGCGGCACTTTTCACCTCTAAGGTAAGATGCAGTGTGACGCTGTCATCACGGCGGCCGGCTGTGCTGATATCACCAAGGTTTACCTCTTCTTCGGCTATAATAGCACTAATATCCCGAATAAGGCCAACTCTATCCCAAGCATCAACCTCAACCGTCACAGGGTAAATCTGGGCCACATCGCCCCACTCCACCTTGATAAGCCGTTCCCTCTCCTGTTCATGGGTAATATTAGGGCAATCCCTTCGGTGCACAGTGATGCCGCGGCCCTGCGTGATATACCCGATAATCTTATCCCCTGGCAGGGGATGACAGCAATTAGCCAAACGGGTAAGTAGGTCTCCCACACCCAACACCTTAATACCCACAGGGCTGACCTTCCGCGCAGGCAGAACGTCAACCATCTCTCCCGTAGGCTCCAGATCTCCGCTCAGTTTAAGCGATATTTGAGCAGAGTTGATGCTGCCGCTGCCCAGGGCAGCAAAAAGATCATCTGCGTCGTCATAGTCAAGGAGACGCGCCACCTTGTCAACACCGGGCAGCCCGATGCCTAGCCTCTTAATCTCCCTGTCCCAGATCTGCTTGCCCTCTTCAATGCATTGACTGCGCTCCTGTCTCTTGAACCACTGCCGGACCTTGTTTCGTGCGTGAGACGTCTTAACATAGCCAAGCTCAGGATTAAGCCAGTCCAGGCTGGGGCCTTTGTCTGCCTTGCTGGCCATGATCTCCACCATATCGCCGTTCTTAAGCCTATAGTTCAGCGGTTCGAGCTTGCCATTCACCTTCGCCCCAATACATCTGTACCCCAGGTCGGTATGAATGCGAAAGGCGAAATCCAGAGGAGTAGCGCCCCTGGGCAACTCCTTTATCTCCCCTTTGGGGGTATAGGCATACACTCGATCTACAAGAACATCGGTCTTAACGGATTCCAGGAATTCCTCACTGTCAAGCTCCTCCCTCCAACCGCCAAGCTGCTGCAGCCAGGCTATCTCATCATGAAACTGCTCACCTGTTTTCCCCTCTTTGTAGAGCCAGTGAGCAGCTACCCCATACTCGTTCACACGATGCATGTCATGGGTCCGAATCTGGATTTCTAACGGCGTTGTGTCCTGACACATCACCGTAGTATGCAGAGCCTGGTAGCCATTATCCTTTGGGTTAGCGATGAAGTCGTCAAACTCCTCAGGCATGGGACGCCACAGATTATGGATGCTCCCCAGTGCTTTATAACAATCTGAAACTGAGTTCACCAATACACGCAAAGCGAAAAGGTCATGGATATCGCCGAAATCCTTGCCTTGCGCGTCATACTTACTGATCTTCTGATATATGCTGTAGATGTGCTTTGGCCGACCAGAAACCCTGGCTTCTATATCAACCTTCTCCAATTCGCGGCGCAGTGTCTCACTAACCTCAGTTATGTAGCCTTCCCTCTCGGCTCTCTTTCCGGCTACTAAGCGGGCAATTCGATGGTATGCACGCGGCTCCAAATAGCGAAAGGCCAGATCCTCCAGCTGCCATTTGGCCTGCCTCAGCCCCAGGCGGTGTGCCAGAGGAGCATATATCTCCAGAGTCTCCTGAGCGATGGCCCGTCGTTTCTCCGTGGGCAAAGCACCCAACGTGCGCATATTATGTAGCCTATCTGCCAGTTTGATAAGAACCACCCGCAGGTCTTCAGCAGTGGCCAGGAGCATCTTTCGTAAGTTCTCGGCCTGGGCCTTAGTCTTTGCTTCTCGAGTACGGCTCCGGCTTGTCAACCGGTTCAGCTTCGTAACTCCATCAACCAGTCTGGCCACTTCCAAGCCGAAGCTGGCCTCGACTTCGTCCAATGATACACCACAATCTTCGAGGACATCGTGTAATAAGGCGGCAGCTAAGGTTTCAGCATCAAGGTGAAAATCAGCCAGAATCAGAGCGGTATTCAAAGGATGCTCCAGGAAAGGCTCTCCTGTCTTACGTAGTTGCCCTGCGTGAGCCCTAGAGGCGAACCCGTAGGCTGCCGTAACCAGAGCGACCTTGTCCTCAGGCAGGTAAGCGCTGCCCTTTTCTATGAGCGCACTGACTTCCATCTCATTCATAATACTGCAATGACTGGGGCAGCGCAAATCGCTACAACAAATATGGTAAACTAGAAGACGCACAAGGGAGGTTGATTTGTATAAGGCACCTCGAGGAACATTCGACATTCTGCCTCAAGAGCACCCCTACTGGAAGTACGTAGAGGAAAGGGCGGCCTCGCTATGTCGGCTCTATGGCTACCAGCCTCTGAACACGCCGATATTCGAGGATGCCCAGCTCTTCACCAGAACTGTGGGCAAGGGGACCGATATCGTCGATAAGGAAATGTATGTCTTCCAGGATAAAAGCGGACACGAACTGGCTTTGCGGGCAGAGGGAACAGCGCCGGTCTGCCGGGCTTACCTGGAGCATGGACTATTCAACCTGGCGCAACCGGTGAAGCTCTACTACATCGGACCGGCCTTCAGATATGAGCGTCCCCAAGCTGGAAGGTACCGCCAGCACCACCAATTTGGCTTTGAGGCCTTAGGTGAGGCCGATCCTGTTCTGGATGCCGAAGTAATAGAGATGGCCTGTCGATTCTTCCTCTCCCTGGGGCTATACGGGGTTTCTATTCAGCTCAATAGTATCGGCTGTAGGCTGTGCCGACCCGGCTACCTGGAAGTACTGACACGGCACTATGCAAGTTACGCGAACAGCGTTTGTCCTGACTGCAAGGCCAGGCTGACCAAGAACCCGCAGCGGCTGCTTGACTGCAAGAATGCCTCGTGCCAGGAGATAGCCAAAAGCGCGCCGAAGCCTTCAGATTACCTATGCCATGATTGCCAGCTCCACTTCCTCAGCGTTCAAGAGTTCTTAGTGGCGTTGAGCATTCCTTTTCAACTGAATCATAGATTAGTCCGCGGCCTGGATTATTACACCCGGACAGTATTCGAGGTGGAGCCTGAAGGCAAGGGCGGACAAAGCACTCTTGGCGGAGGCGGGCGCTATGACGACCTCATCGAGACTCTCGGGGGAAACCCAACTCCAGCGGTCGGCTTTGCAGCCGGGCTGGAAAGGATAATACTGAATTTGAAGAGACAGAACTCAGATATTCCGGCATTGCCCAGGCCTCTCGTTTTTGTCGCTTACTTAGGGCCAGAAGCTAAGGTTGAGGCGATGAAGATTGCCTCACAGCTACGGAAAGCTGAGATTGCCACTATCCTAGCCGCGGGGGACAAGAGTCTCAAAGGGCAGATGAAACAGGCTGGTTCTTCAGGCAGTACCTACGCCCTGATACTCGGCCAGGAAGAGGTCACTAACCGAAACGTAGTTCTGCGAGACATGAGGAGCGGAGAACAGAGAATCATTCCCCTGGCTGACGTCGCCATGATGATCAAGCCCCGCTGATATCGAGGTCAGAAGTGGCATCGCCAGTGTCAGATATGCTATAATACACGTGGTGCCATTACCATCAAGGACAAGTGAGAGCCCGTCATCTTTCCCGCCGTGAGTTGCACTTCTCTCTTATGCCATAGAATGCCATGAATGACCATGTAAACCACGAATATACCGCCAAAGACATCCAAATCTTGGATGAGATCAAGGCCGTACGCTTGCGCCCGGGCATGTATATCGGCGGCACCGATCGACACGGACTACACCAGATCCTCTACGAGATAGTATATAACAGCATAGACGAAGCCATGGCCGGGTGTTGTGACCGCATTGACATAACTATCCGTGAGGACAACAGCATTACCGTAACCGACAATGGGCGCGGGATCCCCACAGAAACTATCCCGGGAGAGAGTATCACGGCTCTGCAAGCAGTGATGACCCGCCTGCATGCCGGAGCCAAGTTCAGCAATCATGTCTATGGCGTATCCAGTGGTCTGCACGGCGTCGGCGCTTCGGTAGTAAATGCCCTGTCCTTGTGGCTGAATGTCGAAGTTAAGCGCCAGGGGAAGGTATACCGCCAGGAATATGAACGGGGCCTTCCCAAAGGCGATGTAGAGATCGCTGGCGAATCCCAGGAGACAGGCACCTCAATCACTTTCCTGGCCGATGAGGAGATCTTCGAGGACATTGACTACGATTTTGATATGGCTTGTCAGCGACTACGGGAACTGGCGTACCTCAATAAAGGGGTGGAAATAGCCATCACAGACAAGAGAGCCCAGCAAGAGAAGGCGTTCTACTTCGATGGTGGCATAGCTAGCTTTGTCCGTCGCCTGAACAGGAATAGGGTTGTTGTTCATCCCTACCCCATTTATATCTCCACTATGATAAACAGCACCATAGTTGAAGCAGCTCTGCAATACAACGATAGCTTCACAGAATCCAGTAACTCGTTCGCCAACTGCGTGAATACTAGAGACGGCGGCAGCCACCTTACCGGCTTCCGCTCAGCACTGACCCGCGTATTCAACGATTATGCCCGCAGCATCAAGTTTCTAAAGGATACTGACCCCAACCTAACCGGAGAAGATGTGCGCGAAGGCACGGTGTCCATCATCAGTGTGAAACTGCCCCAGCCCCAGTTTGAGGGACAAACTAAGGCCAGCTTGGGCAATCCGGAGGTGAAGAGCCAGGTTGAATCGGCCGTAGCAAGTGGCCTGGCCCTCTACCTCGAGCAACACCCCAACGAGGGCAAGGCAATCATAGAGAAGTGCCTCACCGCCGCCAGAGCCAGGGAGGCGGCGCGCAAGGCCCGTGACCTCGTTCTAAGAAAGACTGGCTTCGAAGCATCAACCCTGTCCGGGAAGCTGGCCGACTGTTCAGAGAAGGAACCAGCAAGATGTGAGCTTTACCTGGTTGAAGGCCCCTCAGCCGGCGGCTCGGCCAAACAAGGGCGAGACCGCGGCTTTCAGGCTGTTCTCCCCCTAAAGGGCAAAATACTCAACGTGGAGAAGGCTGCCAAAGACAAGATTATGGCACATGAAGAGCTAAGAGCGATTGTCACAGCGTTGAGGGCAAATAGCGACGACCAGTTCGATAGCTCCAAGCTTCGCTACCACAAGGTAATCATCATGACCGATGCCGATGTCGATGGCTCGCATATTCGTACTTTGCTCCTTACCTTCTTCTACCGTCATATGACGGAGTTGATTAACCAGGGCTATCTTTACATTGCTCAACCACCCCTTTATCGCCTCAAATCTGGCAAACAGGAATTCTGGCTTTACTCTGACCAGGAGAAGGAAGAAAGGCTTAAGGGGCTAAGAGAAGACAAGGTCGAAATCCAGAGATATAAAGGACTGGGAGAGATGAGCCCCGAACAACTCTGGGAGACGACTATGAATCCTGCCAGCAGGCCCCTGCTCCAGGTACAGGTAGAGGATGCCATAGCCGCTGACCAGGCCTTTCATATGCTCATGGGCGACGAAGTTCTGCCTCGCAAGAGATTCATCCAGGCCCACGCTCAAAGCGTGAGAAACCTCGATATCTAGCCATCGGATTTCGCCGAACCTGCAGGTTCTACAAGACTGCGCAGTTCATCGGACAATCGCCACAGCGGCAGCATAGAAAGCAGGCCGGATCTGATACGCACGACGGGAGCGCTATGCGTCCCCTACAGATGTCATGTACATCTTATGCTCTGTTATATATGTCGCCACTTCCGGGGGGACCAGGTAACGAATGGACAAGCCTTGAGCTAGGCGTCGACGCATGTTCGCCGAGCTAATCCCGATTACAGGCATATCAAGCTGAATAACCTGTTCCAGTAACCCGGGTAGTGCTGTTTCCAGGTGTTTCAGGTCCTTTGAGCCCGATCCTTCGACTTCGCTCAAGACAGGTCTGGGGGCAACCACCAGCCTGCACAGCTGAACCACTCTCTTCGGTTCCTTCCACAGAGGGAAGTCGGCCAGGGCATCGTGCCCCAGTATGAAGAAGAAATGTGCGTCACTGCCAGCTTGCTTTCGCAGCATTGTCAGGGTATCAACCGTGTAAGTGGGACCGGGGCGCTCCACCTCGAGTGTACAAAGCTTGAAATGAGGGTTGTCAGCTATGGCGCGACGCACCATCTCTGCCCTGTGGGCTGCCAAACTAACATCGCGGTCTAGCTTAAGCCAGGGCTGCCCGGCAGGCACGAACAGCACTTCGCTCAGTCCGAGCTTTATTCTTGCTTCCTCAGCGACGATGAGGTGGCCAATGTGAATAGGGTCAAATGTACCGCCAAGAACGCCTATGTTCACTGCCTTATCTTCTCGGTTTGGGACGGAATACCGCTACTTGAGACTGCGCGGTTCTTTCCCCATCCTGGCTTGCCTGGTCCACCATTGCCACGGCCTTCCTGAGCAATTCTAACACAGCCTGACCGCTAACTGCAGAGATGTAGAAGACAGGCGCCGCCAGCTCGGGTAAGATGGGAGCAAGGGACTTCTTGATCTCGGGCAGATGGGCCTGAACCTCAGGCAAGTCTATCTTATTCACCACTACGACTTTGGGCTTACGCGATAAGCCTTCCTGTACGGCGATCTCCCTATCCAATGTCCTGACATCGTCAAGAACGGCCGGCGAACTGCCATCCAGCAGATAGATCAGCAGCCCGGTCCTTTCCACGTGGCGCAAGAATCCGTTTCCCAGTCCTTTGCCCAGATGAGCGCCTTCCACAAGGCCGGGAATCTCAGCCACAATATAATCTCTCCTGTCCCCTGGCATAACTCCTAGAACTGGCTGGCGCGTGGTGAAGGGATAATCGGCGATTTCGGGCCTGGCTCTGGATACCGCAGCCAACAAAGTAGATTTCCCCGAGTTCGGCTGCCCGACAATACAGATATCCGTGATGAGTTTCAGCTCGAGGATAATGCATCGCCCTTCTCCCGGCTTCCCCTTGCTGGCTATCTCCGGAGCCTGATTCACGGCTGTGGTGAAATGCACATTACCCAACCCTCCTCGACCCCCCTTGACCACGAGAAAGCTCTGCCTCTGCTCCCTCAGATCAGCCAGCAGTATCTCCTCCTCCGAAGCAGTCTCTGTGAAGACCATCGTGCCCACAGGCACCGAAATAGCTAGATCGTCACCCTTCTTGCCATGCTTCCGCCACCCACCCCCTCGATGGCCGTCTCCAGCTACATACTCCTTTTGCCACCCCGTCAAGCTCAGATCAACTACGTTGGAGCTGGCCACCACAATCACGTTGCCACCGTCCCCGCCATCCCCACCATCCGGACCACCGAAAGGAATATACTTCTCCCTCCGAAAACTGACACAGCCATCCCCACCACATCCACCTCTAACTACAATCCCTCTTCTATCTCTCATTAATCAACATATAATTGTATAGTGTTAAAGATGGTTACTAATCATTATAAGTAATGCTGTCCCAAAATGAGTGACGATTGAGGGGTTCAGAGTGCAGAGGAAATGGTGGCCGAGATAAGCAACAATCTATCCACAAATCAACGTCATTTTTACACAGTCTGGTATGCCTGTCTAGAGCTTTTCTGCAGGCTGATTTTCTGTTTTATCTCCGCCACCTGGCTAGAAAGGTCAGGATTGACGCTCAGTTCGCTGGCTATTCTTTCGTAGCCATGAAGAATCGTGGCATGGTTTCTGCCGCCTAATGCCCTGCCGATTTCGGTCAGAGGACAGTTATGTCCCTCGCGCATAAGATAGATGGCCACATGTCGTGCCAGGCTGGTCATTCTGTCTCTTTTCTTGCCCACCAGCTCTTCCGCCGACAGGTTGAAATGGTCCGCCACCGCGCGTAAGAGCAGCTTTATGTCCTGTTGATGGGTCGCGCTTGTCAACAACTTGTTGATTGTTTGGGGAGTGACCTTGGTTCCACTCAATCTAACCTGGGCAGTGATATATACCAACGCACCTTCAAGCTGGCGAACATTCTCGCACACTTTCTCCGCTACGATGTGCAGCACACCTTCCATGTCTGGAGTCATCGCAGTTTCTGCCTTGGCCCGTAAGATGTTCAGACGTGTTTCAAAGTCGGGCGGCTGTATGTCGGTAACAAGACCCCCTTCCAGGCGCGATCTCAGCTTGCTGCTGAGCGGCTGCATGTCTTTGGGAGCGCAGTCACCGGTGATGACGATCTGACAGTTGTTATTGTATAGGTCGTTGAAGACGTGGAAGAAGCATTGCAGGGTTTGTTTCTTGTCGATAAGGAAGTGCACATCGTCAAATAGAAAGATGCGGATACTTCTGAATTTGCTGCGGAAGGTGTCAATCTGATTCTCTCTGGCCGCCAAGACAAACTCACTGGCGAATTGTTCCGCGGTGGTATAGGCAGCTTGCAGCCCGTTCTTTGTCGTTAGGTGCCCGATAGCATGCAGCAAATGTGTCTTACCTTGTCCGGTACTGCTGTGAATGAAGAGCGGGTTATAACTGTTTGCCGGATGTTCGGCTACCTCCACAGTGGCAGCATAAGCCAGTCGATTAGAATCGCTGACCACAAAGTTGTCAAAGGTATACTTTGGGTTGAATCTATGCCGCTTTGCTATACTACTTGTCCCGCCATCGGTTTGACTGGCCAAAGGGCTGGCTGACAATTGTTCACCATTGCCGACCACGAACTGGACGTCGGCATCCTGACCCATAATATCGACCAGAGTCTTCCGAACCAGCGGACAAAGGCGCCTCGATAGCCATTCAGCGATAAAGACGTTAGTGACGCCGACAATAAAGACATTGTCCTGGTAGCTTAGACCCTGGCTACTGCTGAGCCAGGTAGTGTAATTCGCTCTGCTGACCTGAATTTGAAGCTTACCTAGTGCTGTCTTCCAAATCTCTTTCGCTGATTCCAATCTATCCCAACTCCCGACAGTGCTCAGCTACAGAGATAGCTGAGAAAAGTATTATGGCGAGGCTAACAGTTAAAGACTTACCTCTCTATAGGATATCAGGTTTGCTCAGACCTTCGCTAGGCGATGTTTGACATAACCAGAGAATTAACTGAAAATAACCCCGCCGTGACTGTGCGTACTGTCTTTATGGGCACTCCACCGTTTGCTGCGACCGTGCTGGAGGCCTTGCTCTCGAGTTCCTATCAGGTCGTTGCTGTCTATACCCAGCCCGATAAACCTGCCGGCAGAGGGCATCGGGTTGTTCTCCCGCCGGTGAAGAGGCTGAGCGCCGAGCGAGAAATACGGGTTATTCAGCCCCGCAGCCTTAAATCAAGCGAGGTGGTCGAAAGGCTGGCCAGCCTGCAGCCCCAGCTGATAATCGTAGCAGCCTTTGGCTTTGTCCTTCCCCCCGAGATGCTTGCCTTGCCCAGCTTCGGCTGTTTGAACGTTCATCCGTCATTGTTGCCCCGGCACCGAGGGCCGTCTCCAATCCCTAATACGATTCTCTGTGGAGATGACGTTACTGGCGTAACCATAATGCTAATGGACGCTGGACTGGATACGGGGCCGGTCCTGGCTCAGGAGAAAGTGGGCGTCTCCTTGGCGAATACCACCGGCTCCCTCAGCGCCAAGTTGGCTGACGCTGGGGGCAAGCTCTTGCTGGAGACTCTGCCTGAATGGCTTGGTGGAGAGCTGAGGCCGCAACCTCAAGATGAGTCCCGGGCCACCTATAGCAAGTTGATAACCCATGAAGATGGCGAAGTTGATTGGCACCTTCCGGCGCTCGAGCTCTGGCGGAGGGTAAGGGCCTACAATCCCTGGCCGGTCTGCCACACGTGGTGTCAGGGCAGACGGCTCAAGATTCACCAGGTCCTTCCTTTCGACGATGAAGCAAAGGGCGAGATAGGGCAAGTGATAGTCTTAAGCGAGCCACCCGGGATTGGGGTTGTGACCGGGCAGGGTGTTCTGGGACTTTGCCGCGTTCAGTTGGAAGGAAGGCGGGACATGTCGGCAGGTGAATTTGTGCACGGGAAGAGGGATTTCGTGGGTTCGGTTTTGGGGAGAAGGTAGTTGAAGAACGCTAGGCTGCCAGGTAGTAGATGAGTATTGCCACGGCCTCTATGGCCAGCAGGGGGGGCAGAATATCTCTGTATACCTTAGCCAGGCTAGCTTTGAAGTATTCAGTCGAAAGTATAAGGCATAGATGGACAGGTGAGAGAAGAACCCCCACGTATCCACTGATGTAGGCCAGCAGCAGACCATAGGTGTTGACCTCTGAACCGAGGGTTAGGAAGGGGATCAGTAGCGGGAGGCTAATGCCGACAAATCCCATGCTAATCCCTGTGGCAAAGCCCATTAGAAAGGGCAGGGCGGCCAGGATGACCAGCATGGGCAGCCCTATGTTCTGCATATCTGAGAAGAGCGCATAGGCAGCCCCAGAGCCCTCAATTGCTGCCTTGTATAGCATAACGGCATATAGCAGGAACAGGATTCTGAGATCCAGGCCATATTTGAGCGACATCCGCAACTCCGGCCATTTGGCCCTTTGTTGGCCGGCCAACAGCACTAGGGCCAGAGGAAAGGCTATCACCGCATTCAGCCCTAGCAGAACGAGTGTCACGACCAGCAGGATCGGCCAGGAGGCCCTCAGAAGATCTTGAACTATACTCTTCTTTGGCGTCCTCTCCTTTGTCGCCCGTGTCTTGTTCGGCTTAAGCATTCGGTAACTGGAAACGAGGCCAAGTGCAATGATCAAAGCGGTCATAGGCAGAAGTGTCGTCGTCACCGAGGAAAGCCGGACGGACAGTATTATGCTTGTCGTTATGATGGCTGGATATACCGGCAAGGAAGTCTCCCATACGTGCCTGAACCAGTAGTTTATGAATGTGACCCGTTCCGGCGTGAGGCCCATTCTGCCGGCTAAATCCTTCAAGGCAGTAGCCGAAACAAGGGCTCCGGCTGGCATAGGAACCAGTCCTATCACAGCAGGAACGAGATGCATAGCAAGCCTGGGGCCAAGTTTCTCCATCGTGGCGGCCAGGCTCATAAGAAGACCCTTCACCTCCATCAAGTGACTCAAGGTCAGGGCGCTGGCAACAATTGCCAGCAGTCTAAGAGTCTCGTAGTCCAGCAAGGTGCGCAACATGTGCTGAGGCAGCGACTGCACCGGCAGGAGCAGCAGCGAAACGGCCAGGCTTCCCGCGAATATGGCCGGACCCGGGTGGACCTTCAGCCTGAGCAGAATCAGTATCCCGCCGATAGATGCCAGCAAAGCCAGAGATGGGCTCAACATGTCAGCACCCCTTACTCATCATCACGTGGCGCATGTTGTTATGGGAGCGAGGCAGTGACGTTCACGAACCTGGCTAGTTTGAGAGATGCCTGCCGCAGAGGGACAACTGGCACCAGGTATCTCTGGATATGAGCGGCAGGCCGGAGACCGTCGGCTCGGACTTCGCCACATGCTTGATGCCAGATTATAGACTGTTGGCTTCCGAATGGCAAAGGCACCAGCCAGGCGGGTACCCTCAGTGCACCTCCGAAGTAGCTCCTTAGTCGAACCCGAGCCAGGCGGTGATGTTCTGCGCAGGCTCCCGCTCGGTCTCCAGCTTGTTGGCAGGAAAATCCCAATCGGGATGGCCGATAGCGATGGCTGCTATTATGCGCTTGGAATCCGGTATGCGGGCGTGTTTTCTTAACACCTCGGGATAAGCTACTCCCTGGTCCTCAATGCAGGTGCCCAGGCCGAAGTGCAGGGCGATAAGACAGATGGTCTGTACCACAGCCCCAATGTCGAGCAGCGGCCCGCTTTCGCTCAAACAGCGGTCGACGCAGACAATAATGACCGCCGGCGCGTCGAAGTAACGAAATCCTCGCTCCAGCCAGCTTGCCCTTTTCTCCTTGTCCTCCCTGGGTATGTCCATAAGCTGAAAAAGCTGCTTGGCGAGGTTGACCTGGCGTTGGCGGTAAATGCTCTCCACGGGCCAGTTCACGACCACGCACTCGGGACTGGGTGGCGCTCCGGAGTTGAGCAGTTCAACGTTGCTCCGTCGCACGTCTGCCAGAACATTACCGCTAAGCACGGTGAACTCCCAGGGCTGGGTGTTCATGGCGGAGGGAGCACGGCTCGCTAACTCCAGGATCTCCTCCAGAACCTCTCTGGGCACAGGGTCAGGTTTGTAGCCCCTGATGCTCTTGCGCTTTTTCACGGCTGCGATGACATCCATACATTTGCTCCTTTCGGTTGTGGCCCGGTTCTTTCCCTGCATCTCAGGCTATGGGTTTCTGTCCGGCAGCGGCAGCCTTCTTCCCCCAGATATGACAGGCGGCCCAATATGGGAGATCTGCCCCTGAGCCGTTCTAATACTAGGGGGCAGCGGTTATGGGCTCCGCTTCGTAGATTCGTTCCTCCGCCAGCTCTGCCTCGCTGAGGGAGACATCGGCTTCAATATCCCTGCCCTCGACGCCCTTGGCCAGGATCTCCTTATAGTATTCATGCTGGATAATCAGGTTCATTATCTCGTTGCTGCCGGTCCAGATCATGATAAGTCTGGCTTCCCTGAGCGCCCGTTCCACCGGATAGACATGGGTGTACCCGATGCCGCCCAGAATCTGCATGGCGTCATTCACCACCTCCCAAAACGTCTGGGTGGAGAGCTTCTTCACCTCCGAAACCAGTCTTCTTTGATAGCCTGCCGTGGCTACTCCATCATCGATGGTCTTAGCCACGGCGTAGGCCAGGGCGCTGGCGGCATCCAGCCTGGTGATGCAGTCGGCTATCTTGAAGTTCACTCCCTCAAAGCTCCTGATGGTCTGACCGAAGGCCTTCCTCTTGTTGGCGTACCGGGCCGCCAGTTCCAGGATCGCCCTCGAGCCACCCACTCCGCCGGAGAGAAGCCTTTCCGGCACCATCAACTTGTAGAATATCTTTGCCCCTTCGTTCTCCTTGCCCAGCAGGTTTTCCTCCGGCACCGGCACATCGCGGAAGACCAGTCTGCCCGTGCCTGTGCCCCGACAGCCCATCAGGCCGTAGACGTGCTTGACCTCCACCCCCATATCCCTCTCAACGATGAAGGCGCTGAGCGAGTCGCGGCCGGCTCCGGGGTTGGTGACCGCGAAGACAAGGAAGAAGTCCGCCCCTTCAGAGCCGACCACAAAGCGTTTTTGTCCGGTAAGGTAGTAGTGGTCTCCCTTCTTTCGGGCCACGGTGGTGGCCCCGAAGAAATCAGAACCACCTCTCGGCTCGGTGAGTGCCTCGCCAGCCCACTGTGTGCCGGCGATTAACGGTCTGAGATACTTCTCCTTCTGGGCCTCGCTCCCAAACACGTTTAGGCCTTCTCCAACGATGGAGGTAACTGAGACGAGGCAGGCAAAAGGTACCCCGAGCTTGTTCACCTCTCCAATCTCGATGAGTTCATCCACCCATTTCAAGCCTCTACCGCCGTATTTCCGCGGGAATCTAATGCCCAGCAGGTTTCTCCTGCCAGCTTCCCTGACGAATTCGTGGGGGAACTCGATCTTATCGGCGTCCATGTCCAGTATAAGCTGCCGCGGCACGCTCTTGGCCAGCTCCTGAACCTCTTGTCTGAACTTCTTGCGCTCTTCAGTTAAGAACACCTCTAACATTGCTGCCTCCTTCTTGTCCTTGCCAGGCGGGTGTTACATCCTGGATTGATCGACAGACCCTAGTCCAGCTTTGCACATGTCTCTGACCATAGTATATCACGTGTCAGATTGCCTAGAAAGGCTGGCGGTCCAAAGCTAAGTCCGGCTAATGGGCCGTGCTCTTGAACACCAGGGCGCCAACAGGGCAGACGGCAACACACTCGCTACAGTCCTGGCAACGGGACCCGCCCAGAGGCTCATCTCCAAAGGTAGTCACCATCCTGTGGAAGCCACGGTAAGCAAAGCCGATAACTCCCCGACCGAGTTTGTCCTGGCATACCCAAATACATCTGCCGCAGAGCACGCACTTATTAGGGTCATGAATGAACAGCGGACTGCTGGAATCTATGGGTAGCTCAGGCAGGATCTTGGCGAACCTCTTTGTTTTGAGCTTCACGCCGAGATGTTTGGCTATCCTCTGGAGTTCGCAAGAGCCGCTCTTCAGGCAACTGGCGCAATCCACAGGATGGCTGGCCAGGAGCAATTCCAAGGCCGAGCGGGCCAGCCTCAGTGCCTTTGCCCCCCCGGTATGAACCACCATGCCTTCTGCTACGGGCGCAGTACAGGCAGTAACCGGCGTATCTGTGCCTTCTATCTCCACAAAGCAGAGACGACAAGCAGCAGCAGGCTCGCTCTTTTCCCGAATGGCACAAAGGTTGGGTATGTAGATGCCATTATCCAGAGCTGCCCAAAGGACCTTTTCTCCCCGGGCAGCCCTTATTGTCTTGCCATCAATGGCCAGAGAAACGCTCTTAGGTTTGGCCAGTGCCTTCCCCCTTGTTCTCTCCCTGAGGGAGAGGCAATCCCATGGCAGAAGCTATCTCCCAGGACCGGTCCATCATCCTTTAGAAGAGCCCCTGTACCTTGCCGGTCTTCGTGTCCACATCTACTCTTCTAAAGGCCGGGTCGGAGCTGGTTCCCGGCATCAGGCTGATCGTCCCGGCGCAGGGGCAGAGGAACTTGGCCCCGGAATAAATCAGAACGTCACGAATGGGCAGGGTCCAGCCCTTGGGGACGCCCTTGAGGGTCGGATCGTGGGTTAGGCTCAGATGGGTCTTCACCATCATGGTAGCGTAGTCATCGTATTTGGAATTGGCCTCGAGCATCTTGGCCTTGGCCTCGGCCTCGGCCGTCCCTGACACGCCATCCGCTCCATAGACCCCCTTGGCCCCCTTCTCCACCCGCTCTCGGAGCTTCATTTCTATCGGGTAGAGGAACGTGCAATCGTTCTTCACTTGGCAACCGTCCTTAATCGTATCGGCAAGTTCCAGGGCACCGTCGCCGCCCTTGAGCCAGTGCTCGCT
>JAUWOB010000071.1 GCA_030612345.1 Dehalococcoidia bacterium
CCAATTCCCCGAAAGCACACACGTATCTGGGATACTGAGGGAAAAGAGGGTTCCACCTACTGGCAGATCAGGTTGGCTTTATTGAAGGCAAATGGAGATAGGGGGATTCGAACCCCCGACCTCTGCGATGCGAACGCAGCGCTCTCCCAACTGAGCTATATCCCCGTGCCCAATTCTAGCAATGCTGCAAGCTGCAGGTCAAATCGCCTACTCCTTGCCTCTACCTGACAACACTGCTATACTGAGCCGCAGCTATGACCTATGAGACTGTCATCGGCCTGGAGGTCCACGCTCAGCTATTAACCAAAAGCAAGATGTTCTGCGCTTGCAGCGCCGACTACGCCAGTGCGCCTCCCAACACCTATGTCTGCCCCATCTGCCTGGGCATGCCCGGCACCCTCCCCACCATCAATGAGAAGGCGGTGGAGCATACGGTGATGACCGCCCTGGCCCTCAATTGCGCCATCCCCGAGGCTACCAGATTTGATAGGAAGAACTACTTCTACCCCGACCTGATGAAGGGTTACCAGATTTCACAGCGCGATTTACCCATTGGAAAAAGAGGTTGGCTGGCCATTGAAAGCTGTGGTGCCAGGAAGAAAATCGATATCTCAGACGTCCATCTTGAAGAAGATGTCGCCAAGCTATTACACAGGCGAGATTGCAGCCTGATAGACGTGAACCGCTCCGGGGTGCCACTGATGGAGATTGTCAGCGAGCCTGATATGAGATCCTCCGAGGAGGCCCGGAACTATCTGATCGAGTTGCGCCATATCTTGCGTTACCTGGGCGTCTCCACCGGCAACATGGAGGAAGGCAGTTTCAGATGTGATGCCAACATAAGTATGCGTTCGACCGACGGTGGTAAGTCCTTTCCCAAGGCGGAAGTCAAGAACATGAACAGCTTCAAGTCAGTCTACCAGGCACTGGAGTACGAGTCCCGGCGACAAAGAGCGGTGCTTGAGGCAGAGGGACGGCTTGTGCAGGAGACCAGGGGCTGGATAGAGGAAACAGGCATAACGGTGACCCAGAGAATCAAGGAGGGCGTTGATGATTACCGTTATTTCCCCGAACCTGATCTGCCTCCTCTGATTTTCGACCCCGCCTGGATAGCGGAAATCAGAGCAACGCTTCCTGAACTACCCGCGGTCAGGAAAGACCGGTTTGTGACACAGTATGGCCTGTCCCTGTATGATGCCGACATTCTCACTGACTCCAGGGCCATGGCAGATTATTTTGAAAGCTGCCTGAAGCTAATCGACCCGGGCCGGGCCAAGATGTTAAGCAACTGGCTGCTGGGGGACTTCAGCCGCCTGCTGAAGGCTACCAATACCGAGGTGGAAAATGCTAGAATAAGCCCGCAGCATCTGGCCGAGATGCTTGATCTGGTGGAAGATGGCACCATAAGCGGACCGGCGGCCAAGGCGGTGTTTGAGGAGATGTTTCACACCGGCAAGAGGGCCGGCCAGATTACAAGTGAGAGGAAGCTCAGCCAGATCAGCGATGCCGGGGAAATCAGAGAAGTGATAAGACAGGTACTGGCCAGCAATACAGCAGCAGTGGCAGATTATGCCGCGGGCAAAGAGCAGGCCTCGATCTTCATCATAGGACAGGTAATGAAAGCTACCAGGGGAAGAGCTAATCCAGGCGTGGTGAGAGAGATCATTACAGAGGAGTTAGGAGGGAAGTAAATTGCCCACTTATTTTATCGTCGCCCAGATACTAATAGCAGTAGCCCTGATTGCCAGTATACTATATCAGTTGCGTGGCGGGGGCATAGGCGGTATCTTCGGGCAGGCTGACTCAGTGTATCGCACCCGACGGGGCATAGAGAGCACCCTTTTCAAGCTAACCATAATCCTGGCTGTGGTGATCGTCGTCTTCGCCACCTTTGCTGCTGCTCAGACTTGATATCTACAGATGGGTCCTCCGATAACCCTCACTACCGACTTCGGATATGATGATGCCTACGTTGCTGCCGTAAAGGGCGCTATCTTGAGCGTCAACCCTGAAGCTAGTGTTGTAGACATCAGCCATTCTATCCAGCCGCAGAATATCCTCCAGGCTGCCTTCATACTCAGTGTTGCTTATCGGTACTTTCCCAAGCAAACGATTCACATGGCTGTTGTTGATCCCGGTGTAGGTAGTGAGCGCCGGGGAGTAATACTGAAAACGCCTTCGGCCTTCTTTGTTGCCCCGGATAACGGCGTTCTCAGCTATGTGATTGACGAACTGTCTCCCGTTGAAGGTCGCTCACAGGCTCGACAGAGCAGTGATCTCAGAGAGATAGTATTCAAGGCAGGGGTCGAAATTGTGGCCATTACCGACCCTCGCTTCTGGCGGCATCCGGTCAGCCCTACCTTCCATGGAAGAGATGTTTTTGCCCCTGTGGCGGCGGGCCTCTCTCTGGGCATTTCGCTTTATGAGTTCGGAGAGAAAGTCAACTCCCTGCATGTCCTCCCCCTACCGAAGCCGATACTTGATGCAGAGGGCACACTGGTGGGCCAGATCTTACATGTTGACCGCTTCGGCAACTTGGTTACCAACATCAGAAACTGTGATTTGCCCGGAAAGGATGTCGTGGTTGAGGTAGCCGGATACCGCATCCAGGGTATCAACAGCTACTACGCCCAAAAGGAAGGCGTCATGACTATCGCGGGCAGCAGTGGTTACCTCGAGGTATCGCTGAGAGGCGGAAGCGCCTCCGATTTCCTGGGTGCCATAGCCGGAGATGAGATAAAGGTCACTCCGGCTACATGACCAATATCGCTCCATTCGGGGCAAACTCGCTGTGACCGTCGCTCCATGCAGAACGCATGAGCACTCTCCGGCCCTCTTGACAATCAGAGTTTCTGCCTCCATAATATATGCGGATATCCACATATAAGCATAAACCCGTTCATTGATCGGCGATGAGAGATCTCGTAAAGCTGTTCAGGGCCTTATCGGACGAGACGAGGATTAGAATCCTGAAGGTGCTCCTGGAAAGAGAGTGCTGCGTTTGTGAGGTCATGCAGGCGCTGAACATCTCGCAGTCTCGCACATCGCGCAACCTGAGCATACTTGAGAATGCCGGCTTCGTCAAATCCAGGAGGGATGGGCTGTGGATAGTTTACTCCGTCAATGAACTAGAGATGAACGACTATGCTACCGCCATTAATGAACTGCTGCGGGGTGCCCTCGTTAACGAGGAGGTTATTTTGCAGGACAGGGAGAGGTTAAGCCACGCCACGCGAGTGGGACCGAGGGCGGTATGTAAGTAACTCAATGCCCAACATGGATTGAGAATTCAAGATGGACGTCGTTGCCGGACTTCTTCGGGGCGGCCTGGCTGAGCTAGCCGAGTATTTGCTTGCTCAGTTCATGACCTGCCTGGTTCCTGCCTTCTTCATCGCCGGGGGCATAAGCACCTTCCTTTCACAGGGAGCCATCCTGAAGTACTTCGGCCACGGGGCCAATAGATGGCTTTCATACGGCGTAGCCTCCGTGTCCGGCACCGTGCTCAGCGTGTGTTCCTGCACCGTTCTCCCGCTTTTTGCCGGGATCTACCGTGTGGGGGGAGGCCTTGGTCCCGCAATCGCCTTCCTCTATTCGGGACCCGCCATAAACGTGCTCGCCATTGTCTGGACAGCGAGGATTTTGGGCTTCGACATTGGAGTCGCCCGGGCAGTAGGGGCCATTGTCTTTGCCGTGGTGATTGGACTCGTCATGGCCAGGATCTTCTATAGAGAGGAAAGGGAACAGGCAGATAAGGACTTCAGCATCGCTACCTGTGCCGGCAGCATCAAGGGGTGGCAGTCGGCAATCCTCCTGCTCAGCCTCATAGGAATTCTTGTCTCACTGGCCTGGGGCATCAGGATTCTCCCCGAGAAGAACATAGAGACCTGGAGGCTCATCACAGGAATAGAAGTCGCGCTGAACTGGATGGCATGCTCTTTGGCCGGGCTTTTCATCGTGGCGCTTCTTGTGCTCCTTCGACGCTGGCTTACCCATGAGGAAATCTCAGAGTGGCTCAGGTCAACCTGGTCCTTCTTCAAACTCGTCGTGCCCTGGCTGCTGGGTGGGAGCTTCGTCGCGGGAATGATCGGGGTTGTGCGGCCCAGTGAATGGGTGGGCCGCATTGTAGGTGGAAACAGTCTGCCCTCTAACTTCATCGCTTCGTTTACCGGCATGCTCTTCTACTTCGCCACCCTGACTGAAGTGCCAATCCTCAGGACATTCATGGATGCCGGCATGGGGACGGGGCCTGCCCTGGCCCTTCTTCTCGCCGGGCCGGCACTGAGTCTGCCCAGCATCCTGGTGCTCCGCCGCGTCATGGGGACCAAGAAAACCCTTGTCTACGCAGGTCTCACCGTAGTTATGGCAACGATAACTGGATTCATCTTCGGGCTCTTAAGATAGAGACAGATTCATGTTTGGAGTGAAGTTACGGCAAGGATAGATTTGCCGAAACACGGTATGTCAGCGTGTATGGACCGAACCACTGAGACGCAAATAAGTGAGGATGTTTAAGAATGTAGTGCGCGGCTTTAGCCTCGTGCTGCACGACCCTAAAGGGTCGCACTACAGAACTTGGAGGTGAACGATCTTCGCGATAGCCTGTATAAATCTGAGTCCAAAGAGTGAATCATATCTCAGATCGGATGATTTTGAAAACTTGACGGGGTCGGCATTCGTGGCTATACTATGCGAAGTTGACCATTGTAGTCAACAATGATGACGAAGTCATATGAAGCTCTCTACCACTAGAGCAGAATTGAACAGACTAATGAACTGTAAGGAGGTGCAATGTGAAGATTGAGATCTGCGGGCCGGGTTGTGCCAGGTGCCGCGCCACCCTGGAGAATGTGCGAAAGGTGGTCAAAGAGCTAGGGCTTGAAGATGCGGTGGAGGTAACAGAGGTAAGCGACATAGTGGCCATCACTACGAAAGGAGTCCTCTTAACGCCCGCCGTTATCATCGATGGCGTCAAGGTCTCCGAGGGCAGGATTCCCAAGGGCGAGGAAATCAAAGGTTGGATTAAGGACAGGAAATAGTACTATCAGGACTTGCACTGGGAGAATTCACCCTCTGTCCAAGGCTGTCGGAACAACGCCGGAACCATAGGAGAGAATAGGAATGCCTGAAAGGGAACGAAAACTCGGTATCTGGGGGAGGTTTCTGACCTTGTGGGTAGCGCTATGTATCGGTACCGGCGTTGGATTAGGACGTTTGTTCCCGGAACTTTCTGACATACTGGCCAGGCTCGAGGTGGCGGGCATTTCTGTACCGATCGCCATACTGCTTTTTGCCATGATCTACCCCATCATGGTTCAGATAAGCTGGGAGGAGATCAGAAAAGCAGTCCGCTCGCCCAAGCCGATCGGACTCACCCTGTTTGCCAACTGGGCAATAAAGCCCTTCACCATGGCCTTATTCGCCTGGCTATTCCTGAGTGTCATTTTCGGCCGGTTCCTGACCCCCGAGCAGGTGGAACAATACCGGGCCGGACCAATACTGCTCGGTGTTGCCCC
>JAUWOB010000003.1 GCA_030612345.1 Dehalococcoidia bacterium
GCAGAATCTCGTTGGGAAGACGGTATTCCGGTATGCCGACACGAAGCATACCCCCGGGTTCGGGCAGGGCTTCAAAGATAGTCACATCATGACCCTTCAGGGCCAGGTCATTGGCCGCGGCCAGACCGGCAGGCCCCGAGCCTATGATGGCTACCTTCTTGTCGGTTTTGGCAACAGCCGGAACTTCCAGTTCCTCGATATTCCATTGGTCCGAGGGAACTCTCTTAAGGTCACGTATACACAGCGGTTCGTCTATTTCTCCGCGATTACAGACTTCCTCGCAGGGTGCATAGCAGACCCGCCCGACAACAGCAGGAAGAGGATTTGTCTCCCTTATGAGCTTATAGGCCTCCTTGAACTGCCCTTCTGCAATGAGCTTGATGTACCCGGGCACATTAGTGTGAACCGGGCAAGCATCTATACACGCCGCTTTGCAGGGCCTCTCTTCCCTTTTGTCTATGACGCATTTCTTAGGAACGGCCTGAGGATAGTACATGTATATGGCTTTTCTTTTCCCGATCCCCTGGTCAAATTCGTTTGGTATGATGACCGGACATCCCTCCACGCAGAGGCCGCAGCCCGTACATTTGTCCCAATCGACGAAAGACGCTTTTTTCTTTATCCTGACCTTGAACTTTCCCTTTTCTCCGGAGGCCTTTTCCACCTCAGAATAGGTTAAGAGCTCTATATTCGGATGCCAATTGGCCTCAATCATCTTGGGCGCAAGGATACACATGGCACAATCATTGGTGGGGAAGGTCTTGTCCAGCTGTGCCATTCTCCCCCCGATGCTGGGCGACTTTTCCACCAGATATACCTTGAAGCCCATATTAGCCAGGTCAAGTGAAGCCTGAATCCCGGCTATGCCGCCACCGACTACTAGTACTGATTTCCGTCCGTTTTCACCGTTACTCATCCTTACTTGCTAGACTTACCTCCTTCCCCAATGGCATTTGCCACCAAATTCGCTAAATCCATTATCTCAATCTTCGGAGTTGGTCTGTGCTCCTCTCCTTTGTCCACCATGGCACACCTGAAATGAGTCTGGCATTTCGGACAGGCGGTTATCAGCATCTCTGCCCCTGTCGCCACCGCCTCAGATAACCTCTCAGACCTCAGCTTGTTGGAACACGAGTCACAGTTAGTGAAAGCACTGGTGCCACAGCAAATGGACTCCAATCCACTGTGCTTCATCTCAACCAATTCTATGCCGGGGATTGACTCAAGGACCCTGCGAGGGGCATCGTACACGCCCAAATGTCTTCCTAACCGGCAGGGGTCCTGATAGGTGACCTTCTTCTTGATCTCCTTTAGCTTTCCCAGCACATCGGGATTTCGTCCTATCTTCTCAGCGAGCAACTCGGAGATATGCTGTACTTCACAACCCAAATCCACGTGATTGGGGTAGTCAAGTTTGAATGTCCGGTAACCCTCAGGGCAGGTAAAGACTATCTTCTTGACCCCGGCTTCCTTTATCTGGGCTGCATTGTGCTCGGCCAGTTTCCTAAACGTCTCTATATCGCCGGTCCAGAGCGCATCATGGCCGCAGCATCTCTCGTTGGGAAGGAGCTTGGGCTCGATCCCCAGCGAGTTCAAGATCTTGAGGCTTGCCTTCGTTATGCCCAGAGCGCTTAACTCGATGTCTTCAAAGATGGGCTCAAAATACGGGGCGCATCCCACCCAGAGAAGAACATCGCTTTTCTCTGAAACACGATACTCCTGGGAGAGCCATTCCAGTCTCTTTTGTTTGATAGTAGGGCTGGTCATGAGCCTGGCCAGAGACTGCAGTTGTCCAGAGTGGGCACAAATACCACGTTGCCCCCTGCCTTGAGCTATAGCTCTAGCTTTGCGTACGAAAACAGGAAAATCAACGTCGCTGGGACATTCCGACTGGCACGTATAGCAGGTCAGGCAGGAAAAGAGCTCCTTATCGAGTACCAGTTCATCCTCAAAGCCCAGAAGAGCGTTCTCAATCATCATGCGCGGAGAAAAAGATGTGTCATACCTGGCGACGGGACAGACGCTTGTGCACTTGCCACACTCCAGGCAGTAGTAAGTCTTAGTTTCCTGAATAATGTCCTCTAAATTCACGCCAGAGCCTCCATTTTGACCTTAAAAGGCGACGGCCCTATCGTCTTAAGCTGCTCCACCATTTCCTTGATTACCCGAGCAAACAGCACTCCTTCAGACGTGGACACCATCTCGCGCCTGAGGCGTTCATCCTCCAGGCCGAGCACATGAAGCACCTTTCTTAGTTTGTCAACCATGGCATCGCACTTCACCGGGCCATCCAGATAATGGCAATCGGCAAGATGACAACCTGCAACTAGAACCCCGTCGGCGCCACCCTCAAAGGCCTTCAGCACGTATATAGGGTTCACCATGCCGCTGCACATTACCCTCACAATCCTGACGTTCGGTGGATAATGAACGCGGGCTGTTCCAGCCAAATCAGCAGCGGCATAAGTGCACCAATTGCAGCAAAAAGCAATGATTTGAGGTTCAAATTCGGCCACTAGCATGCCTCCGCCAAAGCAGCGACTTGAGCCAATATCTCATCCTGGGTGAAATGTCTTATGGCTATTGCCCCCGTGGGACAGACCACGGCACATGAACCACAGCCTTTGCACAAGGCTTCGTTTATGCTGGAGACCAGAGCCCCGTTCTTGATAGCGACCTTAGGTGCATTGAAAGTGCAGATTTCCTCGCAGCGTCCGCAGCCGTGGCAAATAGCTTCATCCACGGTTGATATAGCAGCCTCAAGCGTTACAGTGCCCTTGCTTATCAACGACAAGACCTTGCCTGCTGCTGCCTCAGCTTGCGCTACAGTATCAGGAATGTCCCTGGGAGCTTCACAGCAGCCGGCGATAAAAACGCCATCTGTCGGTGTGGCCACAGGGTCAAGCTTAACATGCCTCTCCAAGAAGAAGCCGTCCGTCCTACGATTAATACTAAGGAGCCTGGCGACATGGTCCGCGTCAGAGCGTGCTTCCAGAGCAGAGCATAGTATAACCATGTCCACGGGAACCCGTACAATCTTACCCAGAAGCGTATCTTCGCTGACCACAATCAGCTTGCCCTTCTCTTCATCAGTTATGGCTTCGTCTGTAACTTTAGCCACCTTTCCCCGTATGAAATTCACCCCTTCCTCCGAAAGACGTTTGTAGAATTCCTCGTAGCCTTCGCCAAAGCAACGCATATCAATGTAGAATTCATATGCATCGGCTTTGGTGAGCTCTCTTACCAGATGGGCATACTTGAGTCCATACATACAGCATACCCTGGAACAATACTCGTGATAGTTCTGGTCCCGGCTGCCTACACAGTGTACAATGGCTACACTTTCTGGCTCCCGACCATCCTTCAACAGGATCTTGCCTTCAGTCGGTCCCGCAGCACAGGTTAATCTCTCAAATTCAAGTCCAGTTAACACATTGTCGTATTTCTTGTATCCATATTGAGGTATTACGGAGGGGTCAAACTGATCGTAGCCTGTCGCCACAATGATTGTGCCCACTTCCAACTCGATGATTTGATCGGTCTGGTCGAAATCCACGGCGTCAGCCTCGCATACTTCCTTACATTCACCACACTCAAAACACCCCTCTACTAGCGAGGCCAAACAGCGCCCAGCTTCATCCTGAGCTTCATCGGGCGAGTAAGTATGCTCAACCTCTTCAAAGCCACTGACCCTCGTCTCGGGCTTCAGCTTACTAACTCCTACTCTATTTCGAGAGGCAAAACGCTCCTTGACTTTGGTAACTTCCTCTTCACTAAGCCTCTCGACTTTCCCACCTTCCTCAACGCTTAGTTCCTCGCCTCTCAGATATGCATCTATGGAGCAAGCTGCCCTTTTGCCTGCGGCTATGGCGGCAATAACGTCAGACGGACCGGAGACCACATCTCCACCAGCGAATACGCCATCAATGTTGGTTTGCAGAGTAACCGGGTCAACAGAGAGGGTTCCCCAGTCAGTGTAGGCCAGTTCTTTGGGCAGCATTGCCTTATCCACGCGCTGGCCGATAGCCATGATCACATTGTCAACTTCCACTGTGAATTCTGAGCCCTTGACGGGTACGGGACGTCGGCGACCGCTGGCATCAGGTTCACCCATCTCCATACGAATACATTGAATCCCTCTCACCCGATTATTGTCAGATAGTATCTTGACTGGTGCGGCCAAGAACTGAATCTTGGCTCCTTCATGTTCCATTTCTTCAATTTCACTGGGGATAGCTGGCATCTCATCCCGGCTACGCCGATAAACGACGGTTACTTCTTCAACGCCGAGGCGCCCGGCTACTCGAGCCGCGTCAACAGCAGCATTACCACCGCCGATGATCGCCACTTTACTCCCCAAGTCAACCTTGACCCCAAAGTTGACTTGTCTCAGGAAGTCAAGTGCGTGAAGCACTCCTGGGCTATCCTCACCCGGAATTCCCATTCTCTGACTCATGCCAGCACCTGTGCCCATGAAAATGGCTTTGTATCCCTGGTCGAAAATCTCACCGAGCCTCTTGACCGGTGTATCTACCTTGATCTCCACCCCCAAATCCTGTATATGACCTATATCGTTGGCAAGCACCGTTTTGGGCAATCGATATTCAGGGATACCCCAGCGTAGTATTCCTCCAGCCTCCGGGCCAGACTCAAACACTGTAACTGAGTATCCCTGCCTGACCAGGTCGTAAGCACAGGCCAGACCGCTTGGACCGGAGCCGACAATAGCTACCTTTTCCTCTTTGCTCCTTTCCACCGGCACAGCCTTGTGCTTCCCCATCTTCAGTTCATAGTCAACTGCAAAACGTTTTAGCCCTCTGATAGCTATGTGTTCATCGAATTGCCCTCGGTTACACGCCTCTTCACAGGGAGCATAGCAAACCCTGCCACAGACGGCAGGGAGTGGATTGGTTCTCCTCATAACCTCGCAAGCCTCTCTGAATCTTCCTTCTTTGATTAAGGACACGTAGCCCAGGACATTCATACGAATTGGGCAAGCTTCTTTGCAGGCTGCTTTACAAAGCCTTTCCTCCCTCTTATCAATTGTGGCAATATTGGGAATTGCCTGAGCAAACGGAATATAAGCCATCCCTCTCTTTGCCAGACCCATCTCAAATTCGCTATCTGTCCTGCGGGGGCATTTTTCCTCACAGTCTCCACAACCAACACACTTGTTCTCATCTACGTAGCGTGCTCTCTTCCTGACCTTCACCTTGAAACTGCCTATAGAGCCTGAGACCTCCTCTACCTCGCTATAGGCTAGAAGCTCAATAAAAGGATGATGCCCCACGTCAGACATCTTAGGAGTGAGAATGCATTCGGAACAGTCTAGAGTGGGAAAGGTCCTGTCGAGTTGGGCCATATGCCCACCGATGCTGGGCTCCCTTTCTACCAAATACACTTTGTTCTGCCCGTTGGCAATGTCCAGCGCCGCCTGCATCCCGGCAATGCCGCCGCCAATAACCAGCACGTTGGGATTAAGAGGAACCTCCCTAATCACAAGAGGCTCGTGATGAGATACTCGCATTACGGCAGCCCTGATTAAGTCTTTTGCCTTATTGGTGGCCAGTTTCTTATCATCGTGGACCCAAGAACAATGCTCTCTGATGTTCGCATGCTCATATAGATAAGGATTCAGTCCTCCGTCCTCAACAGCCTTGCGGAACGTAGGCTCATGCATCCTCGGCGAGCAGGAAGCAACCACAACCCGGTTAATGCCCAACTCCTTGATATCTTTCTTGATGAGGTCCTGCCCCGGGTCAGAACACATGTACCTGTAGTGACGAGAGACTACCACATTAGGCAGAGTTCCAACGTACCTGGCTACCTCTTCCACATTCACTACGCCAGCGATGTTTGACCCGCAGTGGCAGATGTAAACGCCAGTCCTTATCTCTTCCATTTCGCTACTCCGTCATCATAACGCCTGAGCAACGAGCTCAGTGATATCTTTGACCTGCATGGTCTCTGCTTTGCCCATGGAGAGCACGCTATCTCGGTAATTAAGAAGGCAGTAGGGACAAGCTACGGCAATTATGTCAGCGCCTTTCTCGGCAGCTTGCTCCACCCTTATGTCAGAGAACCTTTCCCCTTTGGCGGTATCCATCCAGATTCTACCACCGCCACCACCACAACAAAGGCCATTCTCCCGAGCATCAGGGAATTCCACTAATCCCAGGGCGGGAATGCTCCGCAGGATCTCCCTGGGGTCATCATAGATGTCGTTGTGTCTCCCCAGGTAGCAGGGGTCGGAATAGATCACCTTTTTGTTTATCTCTTTAGAGGGCTTCAAGCTCCCCTTCTTGATAAGCGAAGCCAAATACTGTGTGATGTGAATGACTTCGAATTTGCCTCCAAGCTCGGGATACTCATGCTTAAAGGTATGATAACAGTGCGGCGAGGACACTACCACTGTTTTCACTCCATTGCTGGCAAAGAGATCAATGTTGTTCTGGGCCAGACTTTGAAATGTGTCCTCATGCCCGGCTTTTCTAATTGCCTCACCGCAGCATTTTGCCTCAGTGCCGATAAGGCCATAGTCGATCTTGAGCTCGTTGAAGATTGTGGCAACAGAGCGAGCGACGGTTTTTACATCAGGGTCATAGGAAGGGATACAGCAAGGGAAATAGAGCACTTCGGTGCCCGCAGCAAAATCCTTTGCCTTAAGATCTTTGGCCCAGTCGTTTCGCCCTTCCGGTGCCTCACCAAGCGGATTACCTACCCCGGCGATGTTCTTAGCCGAAATCCTCAGGGCATCAGGAACGGCGCCAATGCCCAAACTAGCTACAGCTCGGCGTATAGCTCTCATAACATCGATTATCTCAACACCTCTGGGACAGCGGTCAACACAAGCTCGACAAGTGACGCAAGTCCAGACATCCTCACTCCCGAAATCAACTGCACCGAGCTGTGCTTCATGGATGATGCGGCGAACGAGAAAACTCCGCACCAGGTTCCAGGGACAAACAGCAGTGCAAAGACCACATTGGTAACACAATTTGAGAGGTTCACCGCCAGCCTCGAGTATCACATCTGTAGCTTCTTTGTAAGGACTTAGAATATCCATCTTAACATTCACCGTGACTCCTCAGAATCGGCCACAAAAAAGGTGGCTCTCGCAAAAGCATTGTAGCCACCCAGTTTCTCCACAACATGGACTGGAGCACGAGCCAGAAGTATAGCAAACCCCGGCAGCGAAAGCAAGCTCGAGGCGGAAAAGCTGTCCCGACGTTTGCTCCGAGGAATTTCTCTCCGCAGGACCAGCTTTGGGGCTTACCATAGGTCGAGGAAGACCACAACCCCGGACCTTCCCTATCCACGAACCACGTATGGACCAGATCGGATTTCAGATGCCAAGAGTCCTTGGTCGCATGACCAAAAGGGGGCCAGGTGCTCTGTCATGAGTTACCTGGCCCCGCTTACGCTTAAACAGCTTCAGGGGAACCCTCTTCCCGCAAGGCTACCTAGCTTGGCTTACGCCTTGACTGTTTGTTCCTTCTTGCGCAGGGCTTCTCGACGGGCTGCCAGCTTAACCAGCTTTTGCTCCAGGGCATCCTCCATGGACTGACCAAACTCACAGGTTGCGCACCGGAACAGACGGGTGCACAGCCGATAGGAAACATCGCCCTTGAGAGCATAACGACAGGCCCTCCGAGGTCCTGTCAGCTCGATGAGCTTCTCTACAGCTTCGTCAAGCCCTGATGCTTCAGCACTGGCTATTCTCTCCTGCATCGTCTGGTCGAACTCGCAGGTGAGGCAGTCATAGTCTCGGGTGCAAATCCTGTGAGACACTACTCCCATCTTTGCCCAGAGACACTCTTTGACCTTCGCTCCTTCTGCAGCAGCCCCCTCTTCCTCAGATACCTCAACTCTGGGCTTCACCTGTGCTTCCTTGGCCCTTCGGACCCAGGTTCGGGCTTCTATGTGTCCCGGGGCGACGTGTAAAATCGACTGAAATGCTCTCAGAGCCTCCCCATAGCGGCCTGCCTTGAAGTGAGTCTGACCTTGCTCCAGACGGGCAGGAATCTCCTCCTCAGTTATTGCTATAGGTTCCTCAATCTCGGCCTCCTCAACCACCGGTAGTTTTGCTGCGGCTTCTTCGACCTTACTCTCCCTGGGTTTCACCTCCACCTGAACGGGGCCCAGAACCTCCTGAAGGGTCCTCTCCAGGGCATCGGGTGCAAAGGGCTTCACTATGTAATCAATCGCGCCCATTCTCATCGCTTCCACGGCAGTCTCCACAGAAGGATAAGCGGTCATGACTATGCCCTTGATCTTAGGGTCTTTCGCTGTGGCTTCCTTCAACACCTCTAGCCCATCCTTCCCCGGCAGCCTCAGGTCAAGAACGGCGACACTGAACTCTTTCTCCCCAATCTTCTGCAATGCCTCTTCACCTTCCTCAGCAGTTTCTACGTCGTAGCCACTGTCCTTGAGCCAGTCCCTGAGCGATTCGCGCATGATGGCTTCGTCTTCAACGATTAACACCGGTTTCATTTCTTTGACCTCCTTTTCCTTCTTTGGTGAGACGGCTTGCTTGCCCATTTCTTAACCTCCTTTCATACTTCAGTTATCGCAATTTTCCTGCCAACCTTTTTCCCTTTATCCAGACCCTCTAACCTTAATGCACCGCAATTCCTCTGCCAGAATAAAGAAACTACCCTGAATTCTCAGGGTAGTTTCTTTCGCCAACGGGACGGGTTAATGGATTATCTTCTTTCCAGACTATGTAAAGAATTCAGTCAATCATTGTCCACTTTCTTTACACTGAAGCCATACTCCTTTGCCTTCTTATAGAGTGTCATCCTGCTGATGCCCAAGATTCTAGCTGCCTCACTGTAGTTCTCGCCGGCGTCACGGAGGGTATTCAAGATGTGGCCTTTCTCTACTTCTCTAAGGTTTTTCCCTGGCGCAGTTGAATGAGGCGTCGACATAGGTTTCTGGGGTAAGTCAGTAATATTGATAACGCTATCCTTAGCCAGGATGACTGCCCTTTCAACGGCGTTTTCCAGCTCACGCACGTTACCCGGCCAGTCATAATTAAGCAGAGACTCCATAGCGTTGGTAGAGAACCCGGTAATCCCTTTCCGGTTTTCTGAGGCAGACTTGTGTAAGAAATACTCAGCTAACAGAAGGATATCTTCCTTTCTTTCTCTCAAGGGAGGCAACTCGACGTTAACTACATTAAGTCGGTAATAAAGGTCCTCTCGGAATTCTTGCTTTTCTATGGCCTTTCTCAAGTCCTTATTGGTCGCCGAAACAACTCTTACATCGACCCTGATTGGCTCATTGCCACCAACACGAGTGAATTCTTTCTCTTCTAGACCCTTAACAGGTGCACCTGGATGTTGGCACTCATCTCGCCGATTTCGTCTAAGAAAAGTGTCCCCCCATTGGCAAACTCGAATTTACCTTTCTTCTGAGCGTAGGCGCCGGTGAAAGAACCTCTCTCGTGGCCAAACAGCTCGCTTTCCAGGAGGCTCTCCGGTAAGGCTGCACAACTGACAGCAACGAAGGGCCTGTTCCGACGATGGCTCTGTAAGTGGATGGCCCGTGCCACCAATTCCTTCCCTGTGCCGCTCTCACCAGTGATCAATCCCGTCGCGATGCTCTTCCCCACAACCTTTATTAGCTCAATCAGCCTCTGCATCTTGGAGCTCTTGGCGATGATGTTCTCAAAGCGGTAACGGTCTTCTAGCTTTTGACGTAGAGCAATGTTCTCTTCAACCAGTTCTCGGTGTTCGGACAGTTTCTTGATCAGTAGCTCTGCCCTCTCGGGGCAGAAGGGCTTTTCAATGTAGTCGTATGCTCCTTCCCTCATGGCAGCGATGGCGGTGGGAATGCTGGCATAGGCCGTGATGATGATAACCTCAATCCCGGGCTGGCTAGCTTTAGCTCTTTTCATCAACTCAATGCCATCCATCCCTGGCATCACCAGATCGGTGATCATGATGCCCGGCTTCTCCCTCTCAATCACCTCTAACGCCTCGTGACCGCTTTCTGCCGTGAAGACCTGATAGCCAGCATCCTTGAGCCAGTCGCCCAGTGACTCGCGGACAATAGCCTCATCATCAACCACGAGTATCTTGACCTTGTTTGTCGTCATAGGCCCCCAAACATACGGTGGAGGTAGTTCCCTTTCCGACCTCGCTTTGCACCGTAACCTTTCCTTTATGTCGCTCAACGATTCCGTAAACCACCGCCACTCCCAATCCTACACCCTTGCCCTTTTCTTTAGTGGTGAAGAAGGGCGTCCCAAGCTTGCTTAGGTTCTCTTTAGGAATACCGCAGCCTGTATCCTGGACATCAACCTTAACCTGACCGTTCGCCACTGATGTGCGGAGAGTGAGCTTACCCCCTTTCGACATCGCCTGGATAGCATTCAACGTGAGATTAGTAAACACCTGCTGAAGCTGGTCAAAATCAGCCATGACCTTAGGCACGGAAGGATTGAGTTCTCTTACAATCTCAACGTTTTGAAGTTCAGCCTGGTGTCCGACCATGGCCAAGACCTGCTCTATAACCTGATTAATGTCCACCGGCCTCAACATCGGTTCAGTTTGTCGAGCAAAATCCAGGAGGTTTCGGATTATCCTCGAGCAACGGCTCACCTCTGATTCCATCTTCGAAAGGTGATCGAGAGCCTCTTCCTTCTTCAAGGTGTCACCAGCCAGTTTTTTGGCCAGCAACTTGGTATATATCAGGACACCGGCCAGAGGATTATTGATTTCGTGAGCGATGGAGGCAGCCATTTGGCCTAGGGAGGTCAGCTTCTCAGCCTGAATGAGTTGCTCCTGGTTTTCCTTTAGCTGCTGAACATAGGTGCTAAGCTCTTGGTGAGCTATATTTAGCTCGGCGCGAGCCTTTTCTTCTCTCTCAACCCGATCTATCAATCTCGCAGTTAACGCTCCGAGGAAAGCAACAAACAGGACAAAGAGGAGCGGCCTGACTAGCGGGTCAGCGTATGGGGAGAAAAAGGTACGTGGTAATACAACACAGAGCAGAAGAAACGAAGTACTTAAGACCCCCCGCACCCTGAAGGTTAGAGATGCGTAGATTATGGGAATCAAGAACAGAGTCCGATGCAAATCGTGAGGAAAAGCATCGGTGAAAAAGCTCCCGATTTGGGCTAAGGGAGTATGTCCGGCATAGTAGATGAGCGTAAGAACTGCCATTATGACCACGATTATCCAGAAGTGGGGGCTTCGCACCCCGCTGGACACCTGGTTCTCCGGTAACCATTCAATGATCTTCATGGCAGTGCTGTCCTTCCAGCGCTGCCACGTACTCTTTGGAGCGGGATGATCAATCATAGTCTCCTCTGTTGAAGCAAAGTTTGTTTCCTCTTCGCAGCCGGGGGGAATCTCAACTCCTTCCTTAAAGCTGCTATTGAGCGACGGGAAATAGAGACGCCAAATCTCTGTTCGAGTTCAGCTTTGATCGCTTCATCGGAGGGAAACTCTTCTCCTGTTTCAAGGACTTGCCTGACCAGCTCCCTCTTAAACCTTCTCGGCCGAGGAAAGAAATCCTTAAGAGCCTTCTCTTCACCCCAAGGCGTTTCAAGGCTTCTGCCGCCAATAGCGCGGCTAATCGAGCTTGGAACAAGACCAATCCTTTCAGCTAGTTCTTTCTGACTAAATGGCAGAAGAGCCCTGGCGTTACCAGACTCGAAATAAGGTGCTTGCTTTTCCACGATGTCCTGCAGTATCCGAGTTACCGTATCCTTGCGGGTGTTGATTAGCTCCAGCCTCTTGAGCAGTTGCCTGATTTCCTTCAATTCAGCCCCAGTGATAGCTCTGCCCTCTCTCAATGCCTCAAATCTCTCATAATCAATCGAATATCTTCCCCGAGCATAAGAAGGTGAGAGATAGCCAATCATGAATCCCTCCGGCCCCTTCTCTATCGAAGCGCCCTTGGAGTAGTGGATTCCATGCTCTGAACTAAGAGCTGAAGGGCTGTAAAACTCGCTCATAATGGAGAATTCGTTAATGAGGTTGTTTATCTTCTCGATTTCTGGAAGTCTCAAGTTGCACTCTTGAGCGATCTCTTCTACGCTTACCTCTGGTTCAGGATACAAGAAATAGCGCTTGAACGTCTCCAGCCCCATTCTTTGTATCTGGCGGACTATGTCCCTCTTGTCAGATAAGATGGATTCGATATCGAGAGTGCCTGTGCCAGCGGCAATTCCCTCATTAAGCTGATAGAAACGAGAGGAAATATCCGTCCTAGGATATCTCTGATAACGAACGATTCTCTCACTGCGACATAACTTCTTGAACAGCGGGCTGTCTTCTACCTCAGCGGTGAGCTTGTTGAACTCCTCGTCAGGCATCTCCAGCAGATTGGCCTGTTCCATGCCGGCGATCATCTTGAACTCCTGTCGCGTCTGCAACGATTGTGCTTGTAGAATCTCTAGCTTACCCATTGTATAATAATCTTACACTATCTAGGAGTACATTGTCCAGAAAATTTACCTTAGCTGAGATATGAATCCCAGTCAAGAGCTTTCCGGAGAGCAGACAGGGCTTCCCATAGCCGTGGGCGACCTCACTGCTCGAGGCCACGTTCGGTGGTCATCGCGCCCAATACTCCGTTGATCAACCGGGGCGAAGAATCGCTCCCGTATTTCTTGGCCAACTCTATAGCCTCGTTTATGGCTACCTTGAACGGAGCTTCGCGGCCAAACAGGATTTCGAAAATCGCCAGGCGCAAGACGTTTCTATCAATGGCAGACATCTGTTCCGCGGGAAAGGCTGGAGCGAATCTGTGGATAAGAGCATCAAGCTCAGCTTTGTTCTGAAGCACTCCTCTTACCAGTTCCCTACTGAAGATGCGCGCCTCTTGAGGCACCTCTTCCTGCGCAGTCAGGCGGGCTAAGGCTTCCTCGGCATCATGTTTGGTACAATCGAGCTCATAGAGCACCTTCAGAGCAGCGATTCTTGCCTGTCGCCTTATGCCAGCCATTGTCTCTACTCATCCCCGGGGAATCTCGTTTTTCAGGCTCCGGGCTTGTTTCATGGGCTGACGGGTCTGCATACAAAAGAGCGAAGAGGACCCTTCGTGGAGCGCTACTAGTTGGTCGGGCTCGCTTTACTCGCTATATGCGCTATATCCTCAATTCCCGACACATTGAAGGTACCGAGTCCGGAGTTGATTCGCCTGATCAGACCGCTGAGCACTTTTCCTGGACCTATCTCATAAAAGGTGGTCACTCCTCTTTGCACCATGTACTCCACCGACCCTTGCCATTGGATGCAATGACGGAGCTGCTTGACCAATTCTTCTTTCACAGAATCAGCGTCGGTCAAGGGCCGGGCGGTAACATTAGATATCACAGGAATGGCCGGCGGCTGAAACCTGAAATTCGAGACGACCCTGCTGAATTCCGCTATAACCGGCTCCATCAAGGCGGAATGAAAAGCCCCGCTGACCTTCAAGGGAATGGCCCGGGCGCTTCTTGCCCTGGCCAATCTATCGGCTTCGGCCAGAGCCTGAGCGACACCGCTGAGCACTATCTGCCCGGGGCAATTCACATTGGATATCTCGGCTCCACACTGCAAGGTTATTTCTCTTACTGTTGCCTCATCAAGACCTATCATGGCGAGCATACTGCCGGGACTTGCCAGTCCAGCTTCATACATCAGCCGCCCTCTTTCCCTGACCAGCAAAACGGCATCAGCCAGGCTCAGCGCACCGGCGGCCACCAGAGCGGTGTATTCGCCTAGACTATGTCCAGCAAGAAAAGCCGGAGAAGGGAAATCAGCCATGGCTGACTGCTGAAGCGCCTTAAGGCAGGCAATACTGGTGACCAGAATGGCCGGCTGGACGTTGTGGGTCTTTGTTAGTTCCTCATCCGGACCATCAAAGCATAAGCGGGACAGTGGAAAGCCTAAGGAAGCGTCGGCTTCATCGAACGTCTCCTTGACTGCAGGATAGCTGTCATACAGGTCCAATCCCATACCCGTGCTTTGAGAGCCCTGCCCCGGAAAGACATAAGCTACCGTCGATGACTCAGCCATGATGACTATTTCTTCTTGGCGGGTTTGATCTCAATCGCCTCTCTATCGTTGTACCAGCCACAGGTGGGACAAACACGGTGAGACAGCTTAGGGCTGTGGCAGTGCGGGCACACATCTGTGGCGGGCGGAGTCAGGCCAAGGTGGCTGCGCCTTTTGCCCTGACGCGCTTTGGAGTATTTCTTCTTAGGTAATGCCATGCGAATTCGCCTCCTTCATTCCTGAGCATTCAGGTCGACATAGGGGTTTCATGGGCAGGTTTAACAACGTATATTGCCGTATCAGTTCGCTCAGGTCAAGTATATTTCTACCATCAATGGTGAATTCCTCTGCTTGTTCCGACAAGGAGATTGCCACATCACCGGACACATCCAGTATGGGCAGGAATTCCTCTTCTGCAGCAAAACTCATAGCGCACAAGAATGTCTCCAGGCAGCGGCTACACGCGAGTTCCGTCTCAACAGTGAGCTTGCACTGGACTAAAACTCCCCGGCTGGTGCGAATAAGCTTAGCCTTTCCTTGAACGAAACCCTCAACTCCCTCCTCCATTATGCCACTTATATCTCGGCTTCGGATGGAACCGACAGGCTCCTTCAGCAACTGGGCTACATTCACCACAGCCTGCAGAGGTTCTCTGTTAAGCCTTTCCATACGCGGGCCTGGAAATTCAGGTCACGGACACAGTATAATGACTATCAGCAATGGGTTCAAGTTCGAAGGCGAAGAAGGGCGACATCAAGCGAGGTGTTCGCAGTGCCAGCGGGAATCGCGACACAATCATGCACATGAAGAGCCTGAAGCTCAAGATAAGAGATAGCGTCGAACTGCAAAGGCCACAGCTTATCCAGTTGAGCCTGAATATCCATGCCAATCCCGAGCTGGCCTTCCAGGAGGAGAAGGCATCGGCCTGGCTTACCGGCTATCTTGAGCAGAACGGATTCCACATAGAACGCGGCACTGCCGGCCTGGCTACGGCCTTTCAAGCGAGTTATGGCCAGGGACGCCCGGCAGTTGCCTTGCTCGCTGAGTATGATGCTCTACCAGAGCTAGGACATGGCTGCGGACATAACATAATAGGTGTTGCGGCCGTCGGGGCTGGGGTGGTCAGTAAACCTATCATTGACCAGTTAGGAGGTAGTGTTGTGGTCGTGGGTACTCCCGCAGAGGAAGGGCTTGGCGGCAAAATAGACATGGTCAAGGCAGGAGTCTTTAGCAACCTTGATGCGGCCATGATAATACACCCTAATAGCCTGAACATGGTAACCATAGAGGCACTCGCCTGCAGCACGCTGGACGTGGAGTTCTTTGGCCGGCCGGCTCACGCTGCCGGTCAAACTCACAAAGGTATAAATGCCCTCGAAGCTATGATTCTAGCTTTCACCTCTATAAACTCATTGCGTCAGCACATAAAAGGGGAGGCGCGCATCCACGGCATAATCACCGACGGAGGCCAAGCTCCCAACATAGTGCCAGCCCACAGCGCCGCCGAATTTCTGGTACGTGCTGCGGATACCGAGTATCTGGCTGAGCTACAGGATAAGGTGTTGAACTGTTTCTCAGGAGCATCGGTAGCCAGCGGAGCAAGATTGGAATATAGGTGGAGAGACAAGATCTATGCGCCCATGAAGAACAACACAACTATGGCTCAGTTGTTCAGGCAGAACCTGGAATTGCTGGGCCGGGAGGTGGTACCCTTCGACCCCAGTTTCGGCTTTGGCAGCACAGACATGGGCAACGTCAGTCAGGTGGTGCCCGGCATACATCCTACCATAGCTATAGCCTCCACTGATGTGTTGATGCACACTCCGGAGTTTGCCGCGGCGGCCGCTTCAGAAATGGGGCATGAAGGCCTGATCGATGCTGCTAAGGCGATGGCCATGACTGTGGCCGATATCCTCCAGCCGGGTATGCTCGATAAGATCAGGCAGGAGTTCCGCCATGCTTAGAGCAAGTATTCCGGGAGTGATTTCAGCTTCAGTACTGTCCTGCATGGAGGTCGCTTGCTGATCCCCTCCGGGCAGAAACAACGCTATGATCGCCGACTGTCCAAGCTGTCTTCGCCGCAGAAAATCGGCGGTTGGTTGCCGAGCCCTGCCTCACTTCCGGATTGCAGGCACCGGGAACTGGGGTACTTGCTCCGAAGATGATAGATCAGAAGACACCTGACACAGCTGTGCGAAGCGTTGTGAGCGCCCCACACTAGTCTTGCGCGGCAGATATAATCGACGCCGGCGAGCATTACCTTAAGTCGAGAGTCGATGGTATAATTAGTGCAGAGCTCATCCCGATCCGTGTCAGATTGCTCAGCTTCCTGACGATAGCAGGGTTTCTGCCAAGTAGGAAGCACGCTGTACCCGCCGACAGAGGGCAGACGCAGTCTAAAGCTATGAACAAGAGCTACCACGTAATCATCATTGGTGGCGGACCGGCGGGACTCACCGCTGGTCTGTACTGCTCCCGCTCGAGGTTCAGCACTCTGCTTGTCGAAAAGGGAATAATCGGCGGGCAGATAACCAACGCCGAGCGAGTGGAGAATTACCCGGGCTTTCCCGAGGGCATCTCAGGCATACGTCTAGGGCAACTCATTCATGAGCAAGCCAGTAGCTATGGGTTGGAGACCTTATCTGCTGAGGTTGTCAGCGCAGTGCCCGCCGAGAGGCACAATTTGATCAGCACCAGTGAGGGGGATTTCGCATCCGAGTCGATAATCATTGCCTCCGGCGCGCGATATCGCAAACTGGGCGTGCCCGGCGAAGATGAATTTGCGGGCAAGGGAGTTTCCTATTGTGCTACCTGTGACGGTCCCTTGTTCAGAGGGAGAGCAGTGGCTGTAGTAGGTGGCGGCGATGCTGCCGTCACTGAGGCTCTCTACTTGAGTAAGTTCGCTTCATCGGTTAAGATCATCCACCGTCGCAGCGAGCTTCGAACCAGCAGGGTAGTCCAGCAAAGAGCTATCGCCGAGCCGAAGATAGAGTTTGTCTGGGATACTGTAGTAACCGGAATCGAAGGCGATGGAGTGGTCAAGCAACTCGTGCTCAAAAGCACCAAAAATGCTAGAATATCAATGTTAGAGGTGGCAGGTGTTTTTGTGGCTGTCGGCTCGGAGCCCAATAGTGCTCAGTGGCGGGGGTTGTTGCCTCTAGACGAAGGTGGCTACATAATCACCAACGAACTCATGGAAACGAGTATTCCGGGGATATTTGCTGCTGGAGATGTTCGCCATAACTCAGCCAGGCAGGTGATAACTGCTGCTGGAGATGGTGCTACTGCTGCCGTGTCGGCGGCGAGATTTCTGTCATCCTGACTGAAGAGAGGTATTCTATGAGAGTTGTGCTAACAGAAGATGTTCCTGGCCAAGGAAAAGCTGGAGAGATAAGGGAGGTAAGCAGAGGTTACGCCAAGAATTTCCTGCTGCCTCGGGGCTTAGCTCTGATAGCTACCTCCACTCTTGTTAAGGAAGTGGAGTCCCGGCTACAAAGGGAGCGACTTGAAGAAAGCGTCGACCGTGAACAACTGGTTGAACTGGCCCAGCAGATTGAGGGAAAGGAAATCCGCTTCAAAGCTCGGACCGGTGCCGGAGAGCGCCTGTTTGGCTCAATCACTGCTGCTGATATCGCTGAGGAGTTGAGTAAGTCCATTGGCTCTGTGATTGATAAGAAGAAGATAGACGTGGAAAAACCTTTGCGTCAAACGGGTAGCCATGAAATAGCCGTCAAGCTAGCTGGCGACCTTAGGCCGCAAATCACGGTGGTTATCGAGGAGGAAGAGGATTAAGCATGCCAGAGGAAAAACTGCCGCCCCATGATATGGAAGCCGAGGAGGCAGTGCTCGGGTCTCTGCTTATTGACCCGGAGGCCGTGTTGAAGGTGGCGGCGTCGCTCAAGCCTGAGGATTTTCTCTCTGAAACAAATCGGTTGATTTATCGGGCCTGTCTCTCTATTTACCAGCGTCATGATGAAGTCATAAACCAGATTACTGTGGCGCATGAGCTCATGCGTGAGAACACGCTGGAGCGAATCGGTGGTGCCGCCTTCTTGAGCCATTTGATAAGCAATGTGCCCACGTCCCTCCATGTCGAGTACTACGCGCAGATAGTATCCAATACAGCAGTACTGCGGCGGCTGATTGCCGCCGCCAGGCAGATCGAGGCCCTCGGTTACGAGGGCGGCCCAGATGTTGACGATAGCCTCAATAAAGCCGAAGACATCCTCTTTCAAGTCCGAATGAGACGGGACCCCCGTGGCTTCGTTCCGATTCGGGAGGCTTTAGGCGAGTACTTTGAGGAGGCTGGACCGTCTACGGCGACCCGCGAGGGCGAAATAGCGCACATTATGACTGGCTTCACTGCGCTGGACGATTTTCTGGGAGGATTACAGAGGTCGGACCTTGTTGTGCTGGCGGCCAGGCCTAGCCTGGGCAAAACGAGCCTGGCCCTGAATATTGCCAGAAATGCCGCCATCAACCAGAAGGCTTGCGTCGCTTTATGCAGCTTAGAGATGTCCCGAGAAGCGGTGGTACAGAGGCTGCTGGCCAGCGAATCAGGTGTGGATTTCAACAAGGTGCGTCATGGGCAGTTCAGCGAACAGAATGAGGTAAGGATCATGGAAGCCAGTGGAATCCTGTCCGAGGCGCCGATTTATATTGATGATTCACCTCAGCTTCGCTGTTTGGATATAAGAAGCAAGGTGCGACGCCTTCACTTCGAGCGCAGTGTCGACCTGATTATCGTCGATTATCTGCAACTGATACAGGGCAATGGCAAGAACGAAACCCGCGTCCAGGAGATCAGCAAGATAACGCGTGACTTGAAGACCCTGGCCAGGGAGCTGAATGTGCCCATACTAGCGGTGTCCCAGTTGAGTCGAGCTGTAGAATGGCGGGCTTCCCATGTACCTCAGCTCTCTGACCTGCGCGAAAGCGGCACTATCGAGCAAGATGCCGATGTCGTTCTTTTCATCTACAGGGATGACATGTATTTTTCCGCCGAGGACTGGAGCAAGGTGCATGACATTGAGAAAGAACCTTATCCCCGCGGCATAGCGGATATAAACATAGCGAAACACCGCAATGGTCCTCTGGGGCAAGTTAAGCTGCGCTTCCTGGGCAGGATTACCAAGTTTGACAATCTAGAGGCTGAACTGATCTCTGCCTCTTCAGGGTGAAGAGATGCCTGAGCGGCAATCATCAAGCGCTAAAGCGAAAGCAGATTCTATCTGCTTGCCTGACTCTTTCTTCACCCGGATCATGCCCGGGATTCAAGACCTGGCTGAACTCAAGACAATTCTGTATGTCTCGTATCTCAGCGGACAAAAGCAGGACCACCCCCGCCCGGGCGTTAGGGGGGTTACATACAAGGAACTGAAAACTGAAACCGGTCGGCTGTCAGCCGGGTTGGATGAGGAGACGCTTCGCCCGGCCCTGAACTCAGCCGTAGAGCACGGCACTCTACTACACTCGACTCTGGATATAGGTGGAGTGCTTGAGGATGTTTACTCTCTGGCCGCCCCGCTGTATCGGGGCCATCAGCCGCCGACTGCCAGCGTTTTTGCTCTCTACGAGCAGAACATTGGCACGCTTACACCCATGATTGCCGAAGAGCTTAAGGAAGCGGAGAAGCTCTATCCACCCCGCTGGATTGAGGAAGCCTTTAAGGAAGCAGTGGCGCTGAACAAACGCAGCTGGAGATATATCGCCCGTATCCTGGAAAGATGGGCTAGCGACGGC
>JAUWOB010000017.1 GCA_030612345.1 Dehalococcoidia bacterium
CAGCGCGGGCTCGTAGCTCAGTGGCAGAGCGGCCGGCTCATAACCGGTTGGTCGCAGGTTCGAACCCTGCCGAGCCCATTTCCGGGCAGACCAGAGAGCAAAACGGTGCAGCTTTAGCCTCTGCTCGATACCGTTTTCTTCTGCTAATGCCGGGGGCGATTCGTAGGCCGCCCGGTTTTGCTCTGCCTTCGGACTCGGATTTGTTCTACTATAGGCGAGATTATTCACCTCCCGATTCTGTTGTGCGACCCTTTAGGGTGGTGTAACACCAGGCTAGAGCCCGCAGTACATTCGTAGACACCCACGTTTAGAGTACTCCTTCTGGGATCGGCCGGTTCTACGTTGGTTATGCCATTGCCCGTGCTCGGTATCAATCGATGGTAGCTATAACGTAGGAAGATGTTGACAAGAATGAGGAGTAGTGTATAATTTTAAATACATAGTATACCGATGTATCGATAAGCAGTCACATGCCTGAGAAAACCATCAGCTATGAAGAGCTAATACCCGGCTACAAATTTCCTCCTGTCAGCTATGAACTGAATGCCTCTCTCGTCTCCAAGTATCTGAAGGCTGTGGATAGCGCTGGTGATGGCTTCGTTCCGCCCTTGGCCATAACAGCCCTGGCCATAGCTACTATGGCAGGATCCATTCCCCTGCCACCGGGCATCGTGGCCATACATGCTTCGCAGGAGTTGGAGTTCTTCAGGCTGGTGCCCGTTGGCACTACTATAGAGTGTCATATAGGAGTGGCAAAGAAGATAGCTCGAGGTAAAATGACAATGCTAGTCGTGGAACTGGAGGTCCTCGATGAGGGCAAGGAAAAGGTGCAATCTGGAAAGGCAACTGTAGCGTTGCTGGCCTGAGGAAGAGATGCCTGCAGAGATTCAAGAAGGGAAGGCCCTCGGTCCGCTGGTGAAACACATCAGTCAGGAGACCATCAACCTTTATGCCGAGGCATCGGGTGATTTCAACCCCATTCACATAGACGAGTCCTTTGCTGCCAAGACTCCGTTTAAAGGAACTATTGCGCATGGCATGCTTAGCCTGGCTTATGTGTCGGAGATGATGGCCTTAGATTTCGGCCAGAGCTGGCTATCTGAGGGTAAGCTTCGAGCCAGATTCAAAGAGTCCGCACGTCCCGGAGATACTCTGACTATCGGCGGCAAGGTTGATTGCCTTGAGCAAAGAGATGGTGTATCATACGCAAACTGCAGTTTCGAATGTCGCAATCAAGAAGGCGAGGCGATAGTTGTGGGGGAGGCAACAGTCAGACTCCCGAGCTCTAAGAAATAAGAATATGGCTCAGCATAGCAGAGTAAGGGTGGCGGTCGATGCCATGGGTGGCGATTACGCTCCTGAGGAGGTAGTAAAGGGGGCGGTGCTGGCTGCTCGGAAAGAAGATGTGGAGATCTTTCTGGTTGGCTCGGCGAACATTCTGGAAAAGGAACTAGCCAGGTACAGATCAACCAACGGTTCGCTCATCCGCCTTGTCGAGGCCAGCGAGGTTATCACCGAAAATGAGTCGCCAGTTGTGGGGATTCGTAACAAGTCTGATTGTTCTGTCGTCGTAGCGGCAAAGATGGTAAAATCAGGCGAAGCAGATGCATTAGTTAGTGCTGGCTCTAGTGCGGCAGCCGCAATAAGCGCCATACAGTTTATGGGTATGGTGGATGGGGTATATCGTCCGGCAATTGTTGGCTCCCTGGGCAGCTTTGCGCCGAATACGGTGATGGTAGACCTCGGAGCGAATGTAGATTGCAAGCCGCACCAGTTTCTGACTTTTGCCATCGTGGGCTCGGTGTATGCTAAGAAGTTCCTTAACATCGCTAACCCCAAGATAGCTTTGCTGAGCACGGGAAATGAGGAGAGCAAGGGGAGTGGAGCGGTGCGGGAAGCCTATCAGATTCTCGAGAAGAGCAGATTGAACTTCATCGGCAATATAGAGGGCAATGAAGTTCTAAGCGGCAAGGCAAATGTCATAGTCTGTGACGGATTTGTGGGCAATGTTCTCTTGAAGTTCTATGAGAGCATAGGGAGCCGTGCCAGGGATTGGACAGAGCAGAAGCTGAAGAAGTACCCGCCCCTACGCGCATTGGTCAGACTAGCGTTCAACAGATTGTTTGAGGCAACCAGGATATCGAATGAAAGTGAGAAACAAGGTGGTGGTATTCTGTGGGGCGTTGATGGAGTTGTCAGGATCGCGCATGGGGCTAGCCGGGCACCACAAATAGCCAATGCCATAGAAAGCGCCAAGCAAGCGGTGAGAGCCGAGGTCATTGAAAGCTTGAAATCGGAACTAACACAACTAAACCAAGGAGGTACATTATGACTGTCGAAGAGCAGATAAGGGAGATCATGGCCAGGATTACTCATGTCGATGGAAGCATCATTACTCGGGAGAGCACCTTCAAGGACATCAAGGCGGATTCTCTCGATGTGGTGCAGGCGCTGGTGGCAGTGGAAGAAACCTTTGGCATTGAAATCCCTGACGAAGAAGCCCAGAAGTTTCAGAGCTTCGGTGACTTTGTCTCCTACGTGGAGAATCAGGTAGCCCAAAAGGAGAGGGTTTAGCCGTGTCTCTTGAAGGAAAGCTGGCCCTCGTCACCGGTGGCGGGCGCGGCATTGGCCGGGCCATTGCCTTAAAGCTCGCTTCTCAGGGTGCCGATATTGTCATCAATTTCTTCCGCCGCCGCGATACAGCGGAACAAACGGCTAAGGAAATTGAGGCCCTGGGAGCGAAGGCTGAAATCTTCAGAGCCAATGTGGGAGACCCGGCAAAGATAGATGAGATGTTTGACATGATTGGCAATAAGTTCGGCCATCTGGATATCCTGATCAGCAATGCCGCTTCAGGCGTGGGTCGCCCAGTAATGGATATAGATGTCAAAGCCTGGCAATGGACCATGGACATCAACACCAGAGCCTGTCTGCTCTGCTCTCAGAGAGCGGCCAGGCTGATGGAGGGCCGGGGTGGCAAGATAGTCAGCCTCTCTAGCCTGGGTTCGTTTCTGGTCTGGCCCACTTATGCTGTTGTCGGGGTCTCCAAAGCTGCCCTGGAAGCTTTAACTCGTTATCTGGCGATAGAGTTAGCGCCCCGGGGCATTTGCGTCAATGCTGTGGCTGCTTCTTTTGTGGAAACGGAAGCCCTGAGGTTCTATTTTGAGGAGCAGCTAGGCAAAGGCAATCTCCCCATAACGCCGGCAGGGAGAATGGTGGCCACTGAAGATATCGCTAACGTAGTAGCTTTCCTGTGCAGTGAAGAGGCTTTTATGATAAGAGGGCAGACGATCATCGTTGATGGGGGTTTCTCGTTATACAACCCCCTGTTTGCACGAGAGAGGAAGGACTAAGAGATATGGCTACAGTTCCTAAAGGCTCGACGAATTCCTGGCGCACGATGGATGTGCCCAGGGTTGTAGTTACCGGTATGGGCACCATCAATCCACTGGGCTTAAGTGTGAGCGAGTTTTGGGAAGGACTGGTGGCAGGGAAGTCGGCCATCGGTTCCATCACCCGCTTTGATACCAGCAACTTCCGGGTGAAAGTGGATGCGGAAGTGCGTGACTTTGATCCCGCGAAGTACATGGATTTGAAGGCGGTTGACCGCACTTCAAGGACCATTCAATTTGCCATCGCTGCGGCGAAAGAAGCAGTACGATCAGCAGGCCTGGATATGATTCAGGAGAATCCTGAGCGAGTAGGTGTCATCATCTCTACTATGACAGAGCAGGGCTACATTATCAGAGGATGGGAGTTATACCAGAGGGTGGGTCCTAGAAGAGCCGACCCGCTCTTCATCACGAAGTCTGGTGCCAGCGCGGCATCCATGCAGGTAGGAATGATGCTGGGGGCCAAGGGCCCTAACAACTCCGTGAACAGCCTTTGCGCCAGTGGCGTCGATTCCATAGGTACAGCGACGAATTTCATTCGGTTGGGATATACTGACGTAATGATAGCCGGGGGCTCCGACGGCAGTCTTGAGCCGGTCAGCATAGCCGGAATGGATGTTCTGGGAGCTCTTTCCCGTGAGTCTGACCCAGCCAAAGCCTCCCGGCCCTTTGACCTCAATCGTAGTGGTTTCGTCTATGGCGAGGGCGCCGGATTAGTTGTCCTGGAAAGCTATGAACACGCAAGGAGGCGGGGCGCACCTATCCTGGCTGAAGTTGCAGGGGTAGGCTGGTCCTTCGATGCCTTTGATGCCACCGCTCCGGCCCCTGAGGCTGAAGCCTATGCTATGCGTACTGCCTTGCAGGGTGGTGAGGTGAAGATTGAGGAGGTTGATTACATCAACCCTCATGGCACCAGCACCAAGCTGAATGATGCCTGTGAAACCAAAGCCATCAAAATGGTGTTTGGAGAACATGCTTACAAGATCCCGACAAGCGCTACCAAGTCGATGATTGGGCATATCATTACTGCTGCTGGCGTGATTGAAACCATTGCCGCAATATCAGTGATGAACAAAGGGGTCATCCATCCGACCATCAACTACGAGACTCCTGATCCCGATTGCGATCTGGATTATGTCCCCAATGTAGCTCGCCCGGCCAAGGTGAATGTATGCCTGAAGAATAGCTTTGGTCTCGGTGGTGAAAACTGCTGTCTGGTGCTCAGGCGCATCACCTAGCGAAGCTCGGTCATGGAATCGGAGGTGGAGGAATCATTGCTTTCACCAACAGCGCGGCTCGAGAACTAGGTTCCCGTAACATAACCGTTAATGCCGTGGCTCCGGGCTTCATTGTTACCGCGATGACAGATAAGTTGCCTGCGGAGCGGAAAGGAAGGAACCCATATTGGCAATGATTCCACTGCAGTGCTTTGGCCAACCTGACCATGTGGCTGGACTCGTAGCTTTCTTAGCCAGCAAAAGGGCTGGCTATATGACGGGACAGGTCATCACTATGGATGGCGGAGCATTTCCTTAACCGGGCGCCGGCGTATCAGGCCGATCTAGTATTGCCACGGTGAGTGGGACAGCCGGCGATAGGCAGCAGCGTCAAGGATGGGTATTGACAAAAGGCCTTTCTAAGTCTATGATACATCGTATCACGATGTATATCATGTTCTCGCTAATGCCGAAGGAGCTGATGAAGCGGGTAACATGTGTTCGGCTCCGCACGCATATGATCCAACATAATGGGGTAGCATGCAGCTACTAGTACCTACGAATTGGGATCCAGACCTGATGACGCCGTTGAGCAGGCTGGACGCCGACATACAGATATATGGCGTTCTGCCCACCTCGATGATAGGCAGCGGGGGATCGGGGCCTGATGGCGTACACATGCTGGAAGAGCAGGCGGAGGAGTACATTGAACAGGCCCATTCAGCAGGTTTGACCTTCGACTACGTCCTCAATGCTCCCAGCATGGGTAAGAGGGAGTGGGAGGAGAACGCCCATCGAGAGGTGCTTGAGCATCTTGAATGGATTGACAGCGCTGGGGTGGATAGCGTCACGGTAACAATTCCTTATCTGGTTGAGCTCATAAAGAGTCAATTCCCGCGTCTTAAGGTAAGGCTGTCAACCATTGCTCATGTGAATAGCGTTGCCAGGGCCAAACTGTTTGAAGCTTTGGGCGTCGACTCAATCACCTTGGACGTCAACGTAAATCGCGACTTTGCCTTACTCAAGGCCATCAGAGAGGCAGTCAGTTGCGAACTCACTGTACTAACGAATAATCTCTGCCTATACCAGTGTCCCTATGAATACTACCACCATGATGGCCTGGGACATGCCAGTCAAAGCTGCAACGTGCTCAGTGGCCGCTATGCGGACTACTGTGTACTCCGTTGTACTCTGGACAGGCTTGGTGATATGGCCCAGACAATCAGATGTCGCTGGGTAAGGCCTGAGGACGTTCCTCTTTACGAGGAGATAGGCATCGACATGTTCAAGACCAGTGGCAGGGCCATGTCCACAGAGCGAATTGTGAGGGCTGCCACGGCGTACTCATCACATCACTATCAGGGGAACCTGTATGATATACTGAACGTCGTTGCTCCCAAGACCGGGCTTATCAGCTCCGGTCTGCCGAATGCACGCAACAGCACTATGAAGCCGCCTAGCTTCTTCATAGATAACCAGGCTCTGGACGGCTTTGTGGACTTCTTCAGGAAACAGAATTGCCTATCTGGGTGCGGCCACTGCGACTATTGCCAGCGAATAGCGAGCGAAGTTATACAATGTAACCGTGACGAGGTAGACGAATACATAGGCAAGCTTACTGCAGCTTTGGATAACCTGTCCAGCAGCAAGGTGTTTAAGGCCAAGGCAGGCGTAACGAAACAGGGGCGCGAGTAGGCCCTTCGAAGTATTTCCCTCGGTTCTGGTCAGGTCGACTGCCAGCTCCGGGGTGCGGCTTTGGCAGGCCAAAGCGGTTTTCGCTAGTCTAGCTTCCGTATGCCAGGAACGAAGGCCATTACGAGGAGTGCGATCCCTGACTGACTGAATGGCTTGTGGAGTATGACTCCAGCCCGCCGCACCAGGCCCTTGCCTATGTTATTCCCATAGCGAGCACTGAGGAGACACTCTCTAAGATGTGCAGTCCAGTGTTACCTATGTGTTCAGCCAGCGCAACATCTTGACAGTTTCGTGAAGGGCAATATAATCTTGAGAGGACAGATATTTATGAAGCTAAGAAAGGAGGTAAGATTCAATGCCAGCAATTGGGTTACCAGCTTTGGGTCTATGGATGGGGGTAGCAAGCGTTGTCTTCGGCGTTATTGTTATGATTTTCCCCAAGATACTGAATTATCTGGTTGGTATCTATCTTATCATCATTGGTTTAATGGCTATCATAGGGTACCTCAGATAAAGATACTCGGGTGGCACTCAGTCAGTCGCCTGCACTGCGCCTTTGGCCTGGCCTGCCATGAAGCAGGACGTCATTATGAGGGAGGCCGATACGAGAGGCAAAGAGGCTCACTTCGCTGGGCAGCTGAGTGAGTAGTGTTAATAAGCGGAAGCAGGATCAGACGCACCCCGATAGAATCGGGGGAAACAGCAATACCTTCTCGTTCCGCCAGAAGCTCAGTGAAGTGCTGAGTGTTACAGCCGGCGTAGGTTGACTGCCCCAGTTCCAGAACTCTTCTCTGCAGTCCATCATCCAAGGTATTGTGGGGTTTTCTCTGCTCTTTCTTGGTCAATGTCACCATCTCCTTCATGGTGACATTTTCGCTTAACAGTTAAAGGTGACAAAATCGTAAAACATCGACACCGTACAGCCAACCAGTTGACATCCCAATTACCCTGTGTTAAATTATTAACTTGGCGTCTACGAGAAGGTAAAAGCTTAGGGAGTTGCGAGAGCCGGCTGGCTAAAGCCGAGCAGATTTTCCTGGAGTAGACCGGCAGATAACCAGACGGCTTTTTTGATTGCCCAAAATAAGGGAGTAAATGAATGCCAACAGTTAACCAGCTTGTTCGTAAAGGGCGGCAGAAACTGGGAAAGAAGAGCGACGTCCCGGCACTGCACTACACGCGGAATACGATGAAAGGTCAAGTCAGATGGACCTCGGGCGCCCCTCAGAAGAGAGGTGTATGCATTCAGGTTAAGGCAGTGACGCCAAAGAAGCCTAACTCGGCGCTACGCAAGGTTGCCCGTGTTAGATTGACTAATGGCATGGAAGTGACTGCCTATATTCCGGGCGAAGGGCATAATCTGCAGGAACACTCGGTAGTCTTGATTCGTGGCGGCCGGGTTAAAGATGTTCCTGGAGTTCGCTACCATATCATCCGCGGCACCCTGGATACGGAAGCAGTAGCTAATCGCAGGCAAGGTCGCAGCAGGTATGGGGCCAAGGCACAGAAGAAATAGCAAGGATGTCACATGCCAAGAGACGCTAGAAAAGTAGTAAAAAGAATACCGTCACCCGATGCCAAATACAACAGCATCACTGTGGCCAAATTCATCAACAGGCTCATGGTACGGGGGCAAAAAGCTACGGCGGAGCATATTGTCTATAATGCCCTGCAGCTCGCTGCGCAGCAGGTGAACAGCAATCCTGAAGAAGCCTTAGAGCGAGCGATCAGGAATGCCACGCCGCTGCTCACGGTCAAATCACGCCGTGTTGGTGGGGCGACCTATCAGGTTCCCATGGAGGTTGCCGAGGATCGGGGGCGTGCTCTGGCCATGAGGTGGCTCATAGCTTCGGCGCGTTCTCGCAGTGGCAAAGCCATGGAGGAGAAGCTGGCAAGCGAGTTGGTTGACGCTGTCAATGGTCGTGGAGCAGCAATTAAGAAACGTGAGGATATTCACAAGATGGCAGAGGCTAACAAGGCCTTTGCTCACTATCGTTGGTGATAAGTCGTGTTAAAAGCAGTACTTGAGGCAAAGGACAAACTCATGTCGCGGATCTTCCCTTTGGAGAAAATACGGAATATAGGGATCATTGCTCATATAGATGCCGGCAAAACCACGGCGACTGAGATGATTCTCCACCACGCAGGGCGCACTTATAAGATCGGAAGCGTGGATGAGGGCACCGCCGTAATGGACTGGATGGAGCAAGAGAGGGAACGAGGTATTACCATTAGTTCAGCGGCTACTACATGTCGCTGGCGAGAGTGCTGCATAAACATCATCGATACCCCCGGGCACGTAGATTTCACCGCCGAGGTGGAGCGCAGCCTCCGTGTGTTAGACGGCGGCGTCGTGATTTTCGATGGCGTCGCTGGAGTTGAAGCTCAATCAGAGGCTGTGTGGCGACAGGCAGACAAGTACGGCGTGGCCAGGATTTGTTTTATCAACAAGATGGACCGGCTTGGCGCTGATTTTCAGCACACTGTGAGCATGATCAACGAAAGGCTGCAGGCCAGGGCATTGCCGATACAGCTCCCTATAGGCGGTGAGAAACTTTTCCGAGGCATTCTTGACCTCGTAGAGAGTAGAGCCATTGCCTTCCCTACTGATAACAATCACGCTTCAATCGAAGTAGGCGAGACTCTGTTGGTTAAGCATCGTCAGGCATTGGTTGAGAACCTCGCGGAGATGGATGAAGAGATCATGGTATTGTACCTCAACGGGCAGGATGTCTCCGCTTCGCAGCTTAAGGCAGCTATAAGGAGGCAGACCATTTCTAATCGCATAGTGCCTGTGCTTTGTGGCAGCGCCCTGAGGGATAAGGGGATCGAGCTACTGCTGGATGCTATTGTGGACTATCTTCCCTCGCCGCTGGATATTCGCCCCGCTCTGGCTAAGGATCCCGGGAACGGAAAAGAAATCATGTGTTTGCCGAGCGATGATGAGCCGTTTTCGGCTCTGGCGTTCAAAACGGTTTCTGACCCGTTTATGGGCAGACTGGTCTACCTGCGCGTATACTCAGGGACGGTAAAGGCCGGGGCCCGCGTGCTGAACCCTACCATTGATAAGAAAGAGAGATTGGGAAAGCTATACGTTATGCATGCTGATCACCGCGAAGAGATTGACCACACTGAGACCGGGAGCATCGTAGCTAGCCTGGGGCTCAGGATGACCTCGACAGGTGATACCCTTTGTGAACCTGCACGACCCGTGCTGTTCGAGAGCATACGATTTGCTGAGCCGGTGCTTTCCATGGCTGTTGAGCCCAAAACTAAGCTCGACCAGGTCAGGTTAGACGATGCTCTGGCCAAACTCGCTATTGAAGACCCTACCTTCAAGATTTACCATGACACGGAGACAGGCCAGACTCTGATCTCCGGGATGGGCGAACTCCATCTCGAGGTGTTGATGGAGCGTATGTTTCGCGAATACGGGGTAAGGGTCAACGCCGGCAAGCCTCAGGTCGCTTACAAGGAAACAATCACCGTTCCCGTGGAATCTGAAGGACGGTTTGTCCGTCAATCCGGAGGCAAGGGGCAATATGGGCATGTTTGGCTCAGAATTGAGCCAGGCGAGCGCGGCAGCGGATTCGAGTTTCGCGATCAGATCCGAGGTGGCGCTGTACCTAAGGAATACGTTCCCTCAATAGAAGCTGGCGTGAAGTCAGTTCTGCAGAGTGGGGCACTGGCTGGTTATCCTGTAATGGATGTTAAAGTGACTGTATATGATGGGAGTTTTCACGAGGTCGATTCTTCGGACGTTGCCTTTAGGATGGCAGCCTTCATGGCGATGAGAGATGGGATAGATAAAGCGAAGCCAATAATCCTCGAGCCGATTATGAAAATGGAGATAACAACCCCCAATCAATTCTTGGGAGATGTTATCGGCGACTTGAACTCCAGAAGAGCTCGTATCGAAGGCGTTGAGAGTCGTACTGAACTCTCGGGTGTTC
>JAUWOB010000028.1 GCA_030612345.1 Dehalococcoidia bacterium
TCGTTATGGACGGAGCTCTGGCTAGGCGGTCTTCTGGGGACATGAACCCGGCCTGCAGCAGGCCTGATAGCTGCGACGCCCCTGAATCCCGTGGCTTTCCTCGGTTACATAGTCGTTGTTCCACCTGCCTCGCGTCATGTCGGTGAGACTTCCTCTTCCAGCGAAGTGGGTGCGCCACCGTGCTATTGCCATCTCGGGCGCTCCCGGCGCAAGAGAGATGTCCGGTCTCACGAGTCCACCCCATTCCCATCCCATGGCACTGGGAAACCAGTTCTTCGCACGGGCTCCCACTTGGTTCCAGCATCACCGCGGAGAACAGCAAAAACGTTTGTGGCATTGACGGCGGGGCGCTTCTTCTCCAGCTAGGTAGTCCCTGAGGAGAACATCTGCTTCAAGGTCTGCCCGTCCGTCAAGTCGGTCGTCATCCTCGCCCCTTTATCGCTTCTGATAATTATGCTATCATTGACGCGAATTCAACAGACGGGAAAATTTCTATGAAGTGTGAGATCTGCGGCAAAACGGCCCAATCCGGGCGTAACGTAAGTCACTCCAAGAGGCGTACGCTACGGCGCTGGCTGCCAAACGTCCACCGGACTACGATCATGGTAGAGGGAGAGCCGATCAGAGTCAAGATCTGCACAAGATGCCTCCGCACCCAGTACAAGGCAGCTCGCTAGCTTGCCTGCACCTGTTGTCGTCGCCAGCCCCGGCTTCCCGGGGCCCCTTGGATTCTTCTAGGGCGACCCTTCGGGGTCGTGCAGCACGAGGCCGAAGACCCGCAATGACAGAGGTCTCATCACCTCGCAATACCATGTTGGCCGCTACTGCCTGCACCCTTCACGTGGAATGCAAATCCATTTCCAGAAGCATCCCTCTTTCCTCAAACCCGCACTTCCTGTAAAACTCCCTCGCTTTAGTGTTTGTGCTCTCTGTGCTCACTTCCACCTCACAACACCCGAGTTCCTTGCATCTTCCGACAGCAGCCAACACCAACTGCTTACCAATGCCTTTGCCCTGATATTCTTTGGCCACAACAAGTTCATCAACTAACCCCGACGGACTTCGGTGCAAAATCGTCTTTCGAGTCGTCAGGTTGATGAACCCAACCAGAGCCCCCTCTATTTCTGCGACCAGAAGATGTGAGCCAGCATCGTTTAGAAGATTTCTGCAGTTTCTGAGGGCCATTCCGATGTCCATACCCTCAGTATCATTCATAGCATCCGTCAGATCCTCCAGCAATCTTCCAATCGCTGGCAAATCAGCCTCTGTGGCTTTTCTAATTGAGACATCGTTCATTTCGAATTCCCCAACAGGCAATGGCGCCTAACGCTTGTGTGTTTGCGCTGTTGCGTTAGCAATAGGGGCCGATAGTCGCATACCCGCTGTTATATGATGTAGCATTGCCTCTATTGGTGCATTCTCCATCCGCCACCGACATAAATAAGCTGGCCTGTCAACCATCTCGCCTGTTCAGATGCGAGGAAAACCATCACGTCAGCAATATCTCTGGGTTCTCCGACTCTACCCAAAGGTGTATCACGTGCAATATTCTTCACATCTCGTGGCTCAAGATAGCCAGTTTGAACGGGACCGGGAGAGACGATATTTACAGTGATTCCATATTTACCCATCTCGGCTGCAGCTGAACGGCTATATGACTCGATCGCGTGCTTACTGGCCGCATAGCTTATGTTCGCTGTGTGAGCGTGAGCAGCATCAGTACTGGTATTTATTATTCTACCCCATTTAGCTTTACGCTTTAGAAATCTCTGCAAATACTCCGACATCATTAACGCATAAGCCCTTGTGTTTACGGCATGATGATTGTCGATACCTGCGGCAGAAGTCAGCTGTATACCACCAGGTTCATCTGAAACTAAAGCTGGATCAAATGTTTCCAGGACACAATAGGTGTGGTTATTCACCAGAATATCTACTGGGCCAAGCCTTTCTTCGCAGAGATCAAAGAGCTTAGGAATATTGTTCGGGTCACTTAGATCCATCTCATATGCAAAAGCCTTTCCTCCATTCATAACGATCTTTTGCACGAGATGATCGGCCGACTTCTGCTGCATAGCACGATAAAGCGCATCGCCGCCGATTCCTGCTTCTTCAGCTTTCTGGAGCTCTTCCTTCGTATATTGACAGGCATCTCGATAGTAAGTAACGAAGACTTTAGCTCCTTGTGTTGCGAACGCTTGAGCTGCAGCCGCACCAATACCATGATTGGCACCCGAAATCAGCACTACTTTGTCTTCTAGCTTTGTATCGATCATGAGCGTATTTTACCTGCAATCCAGAAGGGGTTCTGTTTCATATAACGGTATCAGGTCATACATAGTCGGCGTAAGCCCATTTGGGCAAACGACGTGAACTGTATAACCCGTGTTAAGTGCCGCTGCGACCTCTTATTACATACGGCCTTCGTTCTACGTAATACACTAAGTATCCGGCATTGTGTTCAAATCCAATCGATCTCTAAAACGGTTCCTCGCAATTCTCAACAATGCAGGCTGTGATAAAAGTTGCGCCCATCTTGATCAGCTCATCAACCAACGTTTTCCCCATCCTCTTCGCAAGACCCGAAGCGTCTCTTTCAATGAGAGACCCACACCTGTATCTCAGGTTGTCTCCCTGATACTTCAGTTCCAGGGAAAACTCCATGATATCGGCAGACAATCCATCGAACATCGCGCGCTATGTCCATCACCCTGTCCTTCCCAAATGCTCCGATAATAGGACTGCTGTGAGCCAAGACCCTGGACGCAATCTCCTTGCCAAATCCCTTCTCACAGATATCATTTCTCTCATAGAAGGAAAAGAGTTGGTCAGCGGTTGTCTCAGGATTGATTAATATCCTGATATCATCTGCACAGATCACTTTCTACTCCTATTCCTTGATTGAGGAGCAATGGCATCTAACTCGTTTCTACCCCAAACGCACTGAACCCTCCCGTTCAGCTCACCGCTTCCCTGAGTCTCCGTAGCGCCTTCCCTATCCCTTCCTCAGTCCTGAAGATGCTATTTCCCGCCACCAGGACGTCGGCACCGGCCTCAACTATCTTGCGGGCATTGCCGGCATTGATGCCCCCGTCGACTTCCAGCTCGGTACCCAGTTTTCTGTCAGCGAGGATTCTGCGCATACCGGCTATCTTAGGCAACGTTGCCGGGATAAAGGATTGCCCGCCGAAGCCGGGATTAACGCTCATAACGAGGACCAGGTCCACATGAGAAATGAATTCCTCTACTGCGCTGAGAGGAGTAGCCGGATTCAAGGATACTCCCGCCTTGACCCCCAGTTGCCTGATCAAGCGAATCGTGTCATGGAGATGAGGACAGGCTTCCACGTGGAGGGTGATGATATCGGCTCCCGCCTTAACAAAGTCGGAGATATACCGCTCCGGATTCTCTATCATCAGGTGGACGTCGAGGGGCAGGCTGGTCGCAGGGCGAATCGAAGCCACCACCGCAGCCCCGATGGTGATATTGGGCACAAAATGCCCGTCCATCACGTCTACGTGGATATAATCGGCCCCGGCCATGGTCACCTCGGCAATCTGTTCACCGAGGCGGGCGAAATCGGCCGACAGAATCGACGGCGCCAGCTTGATCATTTCCTGATTATCCTCCCTGTTCTCTCGGCACCTCTTATACCGGATTCTCCTGCCTCTCCACAGTCCCAATCGCCTCCCTCAGCCTTTATGCCACGAACCAGGAAGAGAGCTACAACAGCTATAGCATAGCATATCGCAGCTATCAGGGACGCAACATTATAGTGACCTGATGCTTCGCGAAGTCTGGCCCAGATCAACGGTCCCCAGCCTCCGATTAAACCGTAGCCAAAGGTGATAATGCCGAAAAGCGAGCCCACGTGGGCCCTGCCAAAGAGGTCACCGAGCAACGGCACATAGAGGGAAACCTGAAGGCCGGTGCCCAGACCCACAGCCATGGCCAGCGCCAGCAGCCCCCGCTCACTATGTACTCCCAGCCATCCGTACAGCATCGCCGCTGTGCAGAGCACCAGGCCCAGCGGCATTATGCGGGTCTTCCCGTATCTATCACCCAGCCACCCGCCCACCACACAACCAAGGGCCCAGGGCGCAGCGAACGCCGTAAAAAAAACCCCGGCAGTGGCTTCCGGACTGCCCAGGTCTGTGCCCCAGGCCACCACGTGAGCGGCGAAGCCGCTGAGCCCAATGTTGTATATGGAGTAAGCGATAAACAGCAGGATGAACGGTGACGTTCTGATAGCACGCCTCACAGCCCAGGATACCTCAACTGATGCTGAGTCCTGAGAAGGGGGCACAGATGCTTCACCGTCGGGACGCAGTCCTAAAGACTCCGGACTATCGCGCACAATGAAGAAAGCAACGAGGATGATAGTTAAGCCGAAGCAGATACCCAGGATCAGCGATGTGTCACGCCACCCACGTGAATCGGCGAGTCCGGTCATGACAGGTAAGAATACGGCATTGCCCACCGCCCAGGCGGCGCCAGTAATACCGGTGACCAGTCCGGCTCGCTTCCTGAACCACTTGCGGCCCGTGGCCATGACCGGAACATAGTGAGTCATACTGACTGCCAATGCCAGGACCACTCCATAATATAGGTACAGTTGCCAGGGTGATTGCGCGGAGGAGAAGAGGACCCAGCCCAGGATGGTAACGGCGCCGCCAAGCAGGAAAGTCTTACGGGCGCCGATTCTGTCCACCAGAGAGCCGGAGAGTAGGACAAAAAGGGCGTATAGCCATATGGCCAGGCTCTGAGCTAATCCTATTGTTTCCCGCGACCAGCCCGGTTCGGAAATCATAAAGGGAAGAAAAGCAGTCGTGTTATATCTTCCCAGAGAGCCGAGCACGCCTATGGCGAACAGCCCCAGGACAATCCACCATCCATAGAATACAGGCCGTCTCTTTCTCAAAGTGTCACGCCATCCCTATTCGGTAAGAGCCCCGGCTCTCTATCGGTTGGCTCAGGCGAATAGAGGCAGGTCATTACTGCACCAGATTACCACCATGTCTTATCACCCTGCAAGTCCGGTTTCTACGAGTCCTCAGGGAATCGCTTCCTCAACATCGACCCCAGTGGCGTGGCTTGTGTCGTCCCACAAGGCAGGGACAAGCCTCGCCCATGCAACATCTGGTTGTCACCAGCGAGCGTTTATGTAGTTGCCTCGACCTCGCCGAGGCTCGTCAAGCTTCCATAGCGTGACCCTTCAGAGTCATGTAGCACGAGGCCCAAGCCTCGTCCTACAACGCTAAGCAGCCGCTGTAACTGGTCTTGCCACTGTTTTTGAAAGGAGAGCATTTGCTTCAAGCAAGAAGATATCGCGCCCGTCTAGGCTTCTCAATGTTGTATGACCTGGCAGTCCTGCAGCGCAGTATGCGTGAATATGAAGCTAGTCGATCCAGCCTCCAGACTCAACGCATCAGCCAGGCATCACCAGTGTGACGCCACCAGAGGACATTTCTAATGAGTCTTGACAGTCTCCTGCCCGCAGTTGACACACCTGGGTGATCTGGGTAAAATACATTGTTTGCTATGGCTGATGTAAGGCTTGGTTCAGGCGAGAGTTTCGAGGCCCTGCTCCGTAGGTTCAACAGGCAGGTGCAGCAAGACCGCATTCTAGCTGAAGTTCGCCGCCGAAAGCACTTTCAAAAACCCAGCGATGAGAGGAGGAAGAAGGCGGCAGTGAAAAGACGGAAGAGCACAAGATAGCCGGGAGATGGCGCTGAAGAACCGTATTCAGGAAGCCCTCAAGGAAGCACTTAAGCGACAGCAGAGAACAGAGGTTTCTACACTAAGGTTGCTGTTGTCCGAAATAAAGAATGCTGAGATTGCGCAGCAAAAGCCCGCGGACGATGAGAAAGTCCTTGAGGTTGTTGCCCGGGAGGCAAAACATCGTCGGGAGAGCATCGAAGCCTTCAAACGGGGCAATCGCAGCGATCTGGTGGCCCAGGAAGAAGCAGAACTGGCCATTCTTATGACCTATCTTCCACAGCAGATGAGTCGAGAGGAGATCATGCAAGCAGCACAGCAAGCGCTTGCTGCGGTTGGAGCTAAGGGGCCGAACGACAAGGGCAGAGTCATGTCTCAGCTTATGCCCCAACTCAAAGGCAGGGCTGACGGCAAAGAAGTCAGCGAGATAGTTACGGAACTGCTTGCTGCCGGCTAGCCTTAGAGGGCGGCCGGGTGGCATCTGGATTACGACACAATGGCGGTGAAAGAGCACCGCCATTATTCTCTGCGATAGGGATTTGGAACCGTCATCTTTCCCGGCGTCTGTAGTGGTCAAGGCTGATATCCCGACCAAGAGGGACTCCTCGCGCTGTGATCCTCGCACGGACATCTCGGTGGACGGAGTCCGATCATGAATTCCTTCGAGGAAACTCTGGATGCATTTGCCTTGAGCGAAAACGAATACGAGCTTGTCGTGGAGCGCCTGGGGCGAGAGCCTAACGAGGTAGAACTGGGAATGCTCGGCTCGTTATGGAGCGAGCGCTGCGGCCACAAGCACTCGAAGCCACTACTCAAGCTGCTGCCCTCTCGAAGCAAGAGAGTTCTGGTGGGGCCCCGAGAAGCAAATGCCGGCGCAATAGATATCGGCGATGGGCAAGCGGCGGTGATGAAGATAGAGTCTCACAATCACCCATCGGCGGTTGACCCATGTCAGGGTGCAGCCACAGCAATAGGCGGCGTTGTCAGGCATATCCTGGCTATGGGCGCTCGCCCCGTAGCTTTGCTCACCTCTCTTCGCTTTGGCCCTCTAACCGATGCGCACAACCTCTACCTTTTTGATGGAGTTGTTGCTGGCATTGCCGAATATGGAAACACCCTGGGAATACCTTGTGTGGGCGGCGAGGTTTTTTTTGCTGATAAGTATACTGGTAATCCTTTGGTTAATGGGCTGTGCTTGGGCATTTGTGAAAAGGAAAGGCTGCTCAAAGCCGGCGCCGGCGGCGAAGGTAACCTATTAATACTGGCGGGGGCAAGGACCGGCCGTGACGGGGTTCACGGCGCTTCCGGCCTGGCATCGCGTGCACTGAGGGGCGAGTCAAATACGAGAGCAGAGGTGCCGGCAGGCAATCTCGCTTTGGAGAAACTGCTCATTGAGGCGTGCCTCGAACTAGGGCAGACTGACTGGATCATAGGCATGCAGGACGTGGGAGTTGCCGGGTTATCAGCCGCTGTGGTGCGGTCTGCCGCTGGAGGCCGCGGAGGAGTGAACATAGATGTGTCCAGGGTCTCCCGTCGCGAACAGGGCATGACTCCCTATGAGATAATGCTCTCAGAGTCCCAGCAGAGAATGCTGCTCATTGTGAGGAAGGGTTGTGAGGAACGAGTGAAAGCCCAGCTCGATCGCCAGGGAATACACTCCGACAAAATCGGCGAGTTTACCACTGGCGGCGCAGCCATAGTTAAGGAGGACGAAGAAGTTGTCGCTGAGATTCCGGTGAACCTGTTGTTCTCGCCACCGCTTTACCGCCGACGAAGCAGGAAGCCAGCATGGCTTGAAGAACTCCAACACTTCGATGTGGGCACTGTCCCTGATCTCAAGCCCAGGCAATGCAATTCTGTTCTACTCCGTTTGCTGGCCTCTCCCAATGTTGCCAGCAAGGAGTCTGTCCAATGCCAGTATGACTACGAGGTAGCGGGTCTCGATAGAACCAGGACTGTGGTTCCACCCGGTGGCGATGCCGCCGTTGTGCGTGTCAAGGGAACGAAGAAGGGCATTGCCTTAACTGTCGACGGCAACGGACGGTACTGCTATACTGACCCCTTCCTGGGCGGGGTGATTGCTGTGGCTGAAGCTGCTAGAAATCTGGTCTGCAGTGGAGCTGAACCTATAGCTATTGCCGATTGCCTGAACTTCGGTAATCCTGAAAGAGCTGATGTCTACTACCAGTTGAAAGAGTGCATAAAGGGCATGGCACGAGCCTCTCGAGAGTTGAGGATTCCCGTGATAAGCGGCAATGCCAGCCTCTATAATGAGAGCAAAGGCGAAGCTGTCTACCCTACTCCAGTTGTCGGGATGCTGGGAATTATAGAAGACATGGACAGACATTGCACTATATCTTTCAAGAAAGAGGGCGACCTGGTTTTCTTGCTGGGCGAATCCTCTTGCATAAGCGGCAGCCCTCAACCTCGATTTGAGGGGGGCTACAATGGACTCGGTGCCAGCGAATACCTGGAATTGGTGCACGGCCTGGTGCGAGGAGCCCCCGGCATAGATCTGGATATGGAGAAAAGGGTGCAGCGCTGTTGCCTCGAGGCTATCAAGCGGGGGCTTCTCAAGTCGGCCCATGACTGTTCCGAGGGTGGCTTGCTGGTAGCCATTGCTGAAAGCTGCATCTGTGGCGACATTGGCTTCAGAGGTGAAAGCTGGAGAGCAAAAAAACGATTGGACTCCGCCTTCTTTGGCGAGCATCAATCGCGGGTCGTAGTGTCGATTTCCGGCGCTTCGCTGGCCAAACTCAGTAAGCTAGCCACGAAGTGGCAGGTGCCATTGACTCTGCTGGGGCGACTTGGCGGGAAACGCCTGGCGGTTGAGGGTTACATTGATCTGCCCCTTGTCAAGGTGGAAAGAGCATGGAGGGATGGCCTGCAGCACTCATTGCTGCAGTGCCAAAACCGAGAATAGAAGTGCCCCGATGTAATCGGTGTAATCGCCGATCATGGCCCTGGGGGGACCAGACTCCAACTCGGTCTGGATCGCCACTTGCCGCAACCTAGCCGTGCCTACCGGCAGTTATATTCCTTCCGCAGCTATCGGGTCAACTGTCAAGTTCTCATCTCCGCTTAGCCCTTCTCGGCCTGTGGCAGAGCTTTGCGCAGTGCCTCCAGTACTGCTTTGATATCATCCTCGCATACTAGACCGAGATGGCCAATCCGGAAGATCTTGCCCGATATTTTCCCCTGCCCCCCCGAGATGATTACCTCATGCTCGTCGCGGAGCACCCGAACCAATTCGGGGACGTCGATCTTGTCGGAGGCATTGACCGCCGTCACCGTGTTGGAGGCATACTTCTCATCGACGAAGAGCGATAGGCCCAGCGACTTCACTCCGTTTCTGGCTACTTCAGCTACGCTGGCATGGCGCGCGAATACATTATCCAGACCCTCGCCTAGCATCAAGTCCAGAGTCACATTCAGGGCATAGCAGATGGAAACGGCCGGCGTCCAGGGAGTTTGCCACTTCTCCAGCAAGCTCTTAGCTTTGCCAAAATCCCAGTAATACCGCGGCATCTTAGCTTGAGCATGAGCCCGCCAGGCCCTTTCACTTACGCCAACCATGGCCAGCCCGGGGGGCACCATCCAGCCTTTCTGGGAAGCGGTTACCACCACATCGCAGTGCCAGTCATCCGTAGGCAGGTCGGTACAACCCAGGCTTGAGATAGCGTCGACCAGGAGCAGTCTTTCGAATTTCCTGACCACGGCACTTATCTCCTCAAGCTGGTTGGTCATCCCCGTAGATGTTTCATTGTGAACCACCAGC
>JAUWOB010000055.1 GCA_030612345.1 Dehalococcoidia bacterium
GAACAATGCCGGCGGCGCCTGGGACAATGCCAAGAAATGGATTGAGTCAGGGAAGTTCGGCGGCAAGGGCTCAGCCGCCCACAAGGCCAGCGTGGTCGGAGACACAGTCGGTGACCCCATGAAGGATACGGCCGGACCGTCGCTGAATATAATGCTCAAGCTGATGTCGGTGATAGCGCTCATGCTGGCGCCAGTATTAGTGCATTTTGATGGCCTTATCTAGCAGCAGCAATCTGTCATTGAGTCAGAGACTCCGGTCGGCCTTCATTTTGAGGGGTATCTCACGCTGGTGCTACAATAGAGCATCATGCCGGATGCCATATTTGTTAAGGGAGCCAGAGAGCACAACCTTAAGGACATAGACGTCGTCATCCCCCGCAACAAGCTGGTGGTTATCACCGGCGTTTCCGGCTCAGGAAAAAGCTCTTTGGCCTTCGATACGATATACGCCGAGGGGCAGCGCCGCTATGTAGAGTCTCTTTCCGCCTATGCCCGCCAGTTCCTGGGGCAGATGGACAAACCGGACGTTGATTACATCGAAGGCCTGAGCCCCGCCATATCCATTGACCAGAAGGGACCGTCTCATAACCCGCGGTCCACCGTGGGCACAATGACTGAGATCTATGACTATCTGCGCCTCCTCTTTGCGCGCATCGGGCATCCCCATTGCCCTGCGTGCGGCCGGGAAATCGCCTGCCAGACGGTGCAACAGATTGCGGACGCCGTTCAGGATATACCCGAAGGCAGCCGCATCATGATTCTGGCGCCGCTGGTCAGGGACCGCAAGGGTGAGCATCAGACCATATTCAAGGATTTGCAGAAGGCGGGGTTCGTCAGGGTCCGAGTTGACGGGCAGATTTACGACCTCTCCGAGGAATTCCAGTTAGACAAGAACAAGAAGCATACCGTAGAGGTCGTGGTAGATCGGCTCCAGGTGGAGAGAGGAGAGAATGCCACCCGTCTGGCCGACTCCGTTGAGACGGCACTGAAGCTGGGGTCGGGCGTGGTGCTGGTCAAGGTTCTCGATGGCGAGGAGTTCCTTTTCTCGGAGCACTTTGCCTGTGTCTATTGCGGCATAAGCCTGGGGGAAATCGCTCCCAGGACATTCAGCTTTAACAGCCCCTACGGGGCTTGCCCGGCGTGCACCGGACTGGGCTGCAAGCCGGAGATAGACCCTAATCTGGTTATCCCGGCCAGGGAACTGAGCCTGGCCGAGGGAGCTATCCAGCTCTGGACAAGAAATGGACAGCTCGGTACCTGGTACAGCAGCATGCTGCGATCTCTGGGCCAACGCCACGGTTTTTCTCTCGACACGCCGGTCAAGGACCTGAGCAGAGAGCAGCTGCACCTGATCCTTTACGGCGCCGCGAGCGAAACTGTTCTTGCCTGCTTTGAAGACCGCCATGGCAGAGTACACGAGTACTACAGGAGTTACGAAGGCGTCATACCTCACCTCGAGCGCCGTTACAAAGAGACGGATTCCGACAGCACAAGAGCGAATATCGAGCGCTATATGGCATCCAACCCCTGCCCTGCCTGTCAGGGCAAGAGGCTGAAGCCGGAGTCTTTAGCTGTCACTATTGTCAACAGGAGCATTATGGATGTTACGGCCCTGCCCATCACGGGGGCTGTAGACTGGGTGGAGCAACTGGGCAGCAGAATCAGTGCGCGGGAAGTCACCATAGCCAGGCAGATTATCAAGGAGATCCGGGCGCGATTGGGCTTTCTGAAGGACATAGGTCTCAGCTACTTAACCCTGGACCGCGCTTCGGCGACCTTGAGCGGTGGCGAGGCCCAGAGAATCCGCCTAGCTACCCAGATAGGCAGCGGGCTTAGCGGCGTCCTCTATATCTGTGACGAGCCCACGGTCGGGCTACACCCCGCCGACGGTTCGCGACTCATAGCCACTCTCAAGCGCCTCAGAGACCTGGATAACACCGTGATCATCGTGGAGCACGATGAGGCCATGATGACGGCTGCCGACCACATCATTGACATGGGGCCCGGGGCCGGCAAACTGGGCGGACAGATTGTTGCCACGGGAACACTGCAGGACATAATGGACTGCCCTCAGTCAACGACGGGGCAGTACCTCAGCGGGGCGAAGCAGATTCCCCTGCCGCTTAAGCGTCGCCCCGGCTCAGGAAAACAAATGGTGATCAACCGTGCCAGGCAGAACACACAGAAGAACATCGATGTCCATATCCCTCTGGGTAAATTCGTTTGGGTCACAGGTGTTTCGGGCAGCGGTAAGAGCTCTCTCATTAATGAAGTCCTGTACAAGAGGCTGGCCCGGCTCCTCTACCGGGCCAAAGAGAGGCCCGGCGCATGTGACGGCATTATCGGCACAGAGTATATCGATAAGGTGGTAAACATCGACCAGGCACCCATTGGCCGTACCCCCCGGAGTAATCCCGCTACCTACACCGGGACATTTACGCCCATTCGTGAGCTGTTCGCCGCTGTGCCTGAAGCCCGCATGCGTGGTTATCTCCAGGGACGGTTTTCCTTCAACGTGAAGGGAGGAAGATGTGAAGCCTGTCAGGGAGCAGGTTATGTTCAGATTGAGATGCAATTCCTGCCCAATGTCACGGTGCCCTGCGAGATATGCAAAGGGAGAAGATATAACCGCGAGGCACTGGAAATCCACTTCAAAGGAAAGAACGTGGCCGAAATCCTGGATATGACGGTGGACGAAGCCTGTCTTTTCTTCGATTACTTCCCCAGGATCAAGAACAAGCTGGAAACACTCCGTGACGTAGGTTTGGGCTACATCTGCCTGGGGCAGCCGGCGCCCACGCTTTCTGGAGGTGAGGCCCAGCGGGTGAAGTTAGCTACCGAGCTGTCCCGCCGCTTCACAGGCAAAACGCTTTATATCCTGGACGAACCAACCACGGGCCTTTCCTTCTCAGATATTGCCTGCCTCTTGAGAGTGCTGCAGCGCCTGGTGGATTACGGAAACAGCGTGATTATCATTGAACACCACCTGGATGTGGCAAAGAACGCCGATTGGGTCATCGACCTCGGCCCCGGGGCCGGCGATGATGGTGGCTACCTGGTCGATGCCGGCACGCCTGAGCACCTGGCCCAGAACAATGCCTCTTCGACAGGGCGATATTTACGTGCTATATTATTGGCGGAGCGAGAAAAGGTGCCTCTGACCTGTCGCTCTGAGCCCTAACAAGTCGGGGCTCCGGATGAGAGAGAGGACCAGTGAACGAACCGGGAAAAGATATAGACATGAGATCAAAGCTCGACAGGGAGAAAATCCTGGAATCAATCCATGCCAACGTCCAGGATAAGAATATGATAAAGCATATGCTGGCCACCGAGGCCATTATGCGAGCTTTGGCCAGGAAGCTGGGAGAGGATGAAGAAGAGTGGGGCATTACCGGACTTGTCCACGACATTGATTCGGAACTGGTTGAGGGTGATATGAGTACCCACAGCAAATTGGGAGCGGACATTGCTCTGGAGCTTGGGGCCAGCGACGCCATGGCCCATGCTGTTTTGTGCCACAACGAAGCTCATGGCGTTCCCTGTGAAACGAACTTGGATAAGGCTCTCTTTTGTGCCGACCCCCTGAGCGGCCTTATCACTGCTGCCGCCCTGGTCCGCCCCGATAAACTGACCGGGCTGACCACTAAATCGGTCATGAAACGTTTTCGTGAAAGAAGCTTTGCCGCCGGCGTTAGCCGGGAGCAAGTGGCTCAGTGCCGGGAAATCGGACTGGAACTGGAGGAGTTCATCAGCCTGGGCATCGAAGCAATGACGGGGATTGCTTTTGACCTGGAGCTGTGACAGTGCTACTGCAGGAGTTCCAGCCGCCTGACGACATCGGTGAAGTTCTCTAGGGGCTGACAGTCAAGCTTATTCTCCCTGCAATAGGCCAGCAGCCTGCCTGTGGCAAAAACATGATGGGCGTGTTTGGCCGCAGCAACGTCGGACTCGCCATTCCCCATATATATCACCCTGTACCCCAGTTCTAAGAACGACTTGATATATGCCTCTTTGAAGCCATCCCCCAATATCCTGCCATCCGGCCCCATATATCGGACCTCTATTCCTTCAGGACCGAAGCAAGCGCGCGCGGAAACGGCTTCGACGTTCTCCAGATTCAGATCTTTCAGTATAGCTCTGATGTAGAAATCCAGACCGTTGCTCACGATTACCAACCTGAAGCGTCTTTCGCGACAGTGACTCACCAGTTCCTGAAACCCTGCCCTTACCCTAACCCTGCCGTTTAGAGCCTTAAGCAGTGCAGATTCGTCCGTTTTGACCATGGCAAAAGCCTTAGTGTTCAGGTCCTGCACAGATATCCTGCGCTCCTCATAGTCTCGCAGCAATCGTCGCCAGTCCCCCTGGGCGAAGGCATCCAAAAGGACGAAGCTGGCATCTCCTTCCGTAATCGTCCCGTCGAAATCACACTGCACTAACGTCTTCATCCTTGACCTTCGGGCACAATATCCCACCCTCACTCACAGTGCCACCCGAGCCGGCGCCCTGGCGCAAACACAGTGAAGATTAGCACACCACGCCCTCAAGATAAAGGCTGCGCCCTTCACCCGCAAGGCGAATTGACAGCGTCCGTTTTTGCGGCTATCATCTGTTCTTCGTGGCAAACATCGAGCCCAACCCGACGCTCACTCAAGCGGCTGACGCTTTTCTGTCACATTTGCCGCCCGAAGAAAGGGGGAAGGCACAGGCAGAGATATCCAAACTCGTCAGATGGCTAGGTCCAGCCAGGCACGTGACGGGCATCAGTCCCGTGGACGTGGCCAGCTATGGCGAGCTTATCGTTCCATCAGCGGTCAAACCACTGAAGTCATTCCTTGCGTACATCTGGAAGAAGGGACTCAGTAGTATGAATCTGGCTCCTCATCTCAGGGCGAGAAAGGCTGTTTTGAAGGCAGCCGCCGTTTGGCAGACGGAGCAGGCCCAGGCTACCCTGACCGCACAGGGCTACGCCAAACTGGAGCAAGAATTGTCCAACCTAAAAGAGCAGCGCTCACGGGTCATCGAGGAGATGCAGATAGCAGCCATCGACAAGGATTTTCGTGAGAATGCTCCCCTGGCAGCAGCCAGAGAACGTAAGGCACATTTGGACGGAAGGATTAAGGAGATAGAGGCCGTTCTGAACGAGGCGAAGCTGGTGGGGGAGGAAGAGGCAACATCCCGGGCAAGATTCGGAGATGCAGTGGTGTTTCGTGATTTATCTTCGGGCAAGGAGTTCAGATATACCCTGGTGGACCCCCGAGAGGCGAATCCGTCCCAGGGCAGGCTTTCCGTTGCTTCGCCCCTGGGCAAGGCGATCCTGGACAAGGAAAAGGGGCAGGTAGTGGAAGTTGCGGCTCCGGCCGGGACCCTGCGCTGCCGCATCGAGAACATCATGAGAGCAGATGAACGAGGAGGGCCTCGAACATAACCGCAATGCTCACCTCCTTCCCTTGCCTCAAGGCCGTATACTTCTGCTTTCCAGTTCAACTTTGGGCATTTTGTCAGTCTTCCCCCTCGATTCTCTGTAGTGCGACCCTTCAGGGTCGTGCAGGTCCCGTAGGGGCTTGTCTCCGCGCCCTGCTTGTCTTTGCGAGGAGCCTCGATTCATCGGGGCGACGAAGCAATCTGGGTGGACAGGAGCGTAGGACCGCCACGCCCCGACAACCCGGGGCTCGCGTGCATGAAGGGACAGTGAGAGAATGACATCAACAAGCAACGTTCAAGCGTTTGTTGACTCACCCGACATATGGCATAATGGTTGAGTCTCGCGAAGCGGAGGGATCGCATAGTGGTCTAGTGCGGGCGCCTGCTAAGCGCTTACTCCGAGTAATTGGAGTCGAGGGTTCGAATCCCTCTCCCTCCGCCACGATAATCGGTCGCTGACCTGCTTCACAGCCCTATCATCGCTTTGCCCTCACCCAGCAACTCCCTTGCCCTTTCCAGGCTCTCAGCTTCAGCGTAGACGCGGACCAGCGGTTCTGTGCCGGAGAAGCGGATGAGCAGCCACGACTCATCCTCCAGGAAGAAACGGAACCCGTCGGTGGTATCTACTCTCGTCACCTTTGAGCCGGCTATGGTGTCAGGGAAGCCGGAACTCAGCCGGCGCACAATCGCCTCACGCTTAGCTGCGGAAATATGAAAATCGCTGCGGTCATAGTAGTGAGGTCCAACCTTGCTATAAAGGTAATCCAGAAGCTGGGATGGTGTTTTCCCTGTCTTTACCATGAAGTCGAGGAAGTAAAGCCCGGCCAGTATGGCGTCTCTCTCCGGGACATGGCCGCGGAAGCCATAGCCGCCGCTCTCCTCCCCGCCGATAAAGGCATCCTTCTGCATCATTAAGGGCGCGACATGCTTGAAACCAACCGACGTTTCGTAAACAGGGACATCGAAGAGTTTCCCCAGGCGGGAAAGCATCATGGTGGAAGTCAGTGTCCGTACCATAGCGCCGCGTTCACCACGGACTTCCAGTAGATAGAGACAGCGCAAGGCGAAAACTTGGTGCTGTGTTAAGAACTGC
>JAUWOB010000090.1 GCA_030612345.1 Dehalococcoidia bacterium
ATACTCATGTTTCCTCCTTTACTATATCCTTGGGACTAATGCGACGTCTTGGTGCCCCCGCTACCGGCGGGTGGAACGCTTCAGTTGACAAGCTGTGTAGCCAAGTAACTTTCATTCACCGTTTCGCAGTGCTCAAATAGCAGGTGGAGGACTGCCTCCGCTGTGGCCAGGTTGGTCGCTACTGGCACATTGTGGACGTCGCAGATTCGAAGCAGCGCCGTTATGTCTGGCTCGTGGGGTTGTGCCATCAAAGGATCACGTAGGAAGACCACTGCCTTTACGTCACCGCTAGCAATCATCGCGCCAATCTGCTGGTCACCCCCGTAGGGGCCACTTAGCGCTAGTACAATAGGAAGTCCGGTTCGCGCCTTGATCAACTTTCCTGTTCCGCTGGTAGCAACGAGAGCTATACGTGCCAGCTTTTCCTGATGCCTTTTAGCCAGATGGATCATTTCCTCCTTCTTCGCATCATGGGCGATCAGGGCCAGAACAACCGTTGCCATGTTACACTTCCTTTCGCTACAAGACAGTCCTCATGCAGATTCACCATCATGATCTAAGCATAGCAGGAGCGGTTCAAAGTTTGGTTAAGGCTTTGTTAGCTTTAGGTAAAGATTTGGTTAAGGTTTTGGGGAATGTGTAGAGGCCAGGGGAAGGGTAAAGGTGAAGGTGGAGCCTTTGCCCTCTGTGCTCTGGGCCGAAATCTGGCCGCCATGAGCGTGAATAATGTGCTTGGCGATGGCTAGACCTAGGCCAGTTCCACCTCCCGCTCTGGCTTGGTCCGCTTTATAGAAGCGCTCAAAAATGCGTGAGATATCCTCGGGGGGGATGCCAATGCCGGTATCGGCCACCGAAACGGCTATCGCATAATCGCCGGCAACTCTGGCGGAAAGGACTATCTGGCCACCATGAGGAGTGAACTTGATGGCGTTGTGGAGGAGATTGAGCAGGACGTATTCAACCTGCTCTCTATCCGCTAGAGCTTGGGGCAAGGTGGCAGGGACTTCCATCGTCAGGCTGAGTCCGGCCCTATCGGCCTGAGGGCGAAGCCTTTGGCCAACCCAGGCGATGACATCACCTATCTCAATAGGCTCCATGTTGAAGGCGACCTCGCCGCTCTCGATACGGGAGAGCTGGCCTAGCTCCTGCACCATCTGACCCAGTTTGTCCACTTCCACGTTTATCCTCTCCAGGAAGTCGCGCGCAACGCTTTCGTCAGCAATAGCGCCTTCACAAAGAGTCTCAGACAGTGCCTTGATCGAGGCCAAAGGTGTACGCAGTTCGTGGGAGATGTTGCTGACGAAGTCACGGCGCACCGTTTCCAGCCTGCGTTGCTCGGTGAAGTCCTGGATGATTATCAGGCTGCCGGCCTCTCCATCGGTCTCAATGGGGGTAGCGATCATCCTCAGAAACCTCCGGTCAAGCTCGGTTTCAGCCTGTCCGCTCTGCTGCTCGCCGGTCTCCATGCACCGCGTAAGGATATCAGCCAGTTCATGATCTCGTGCTACCTCTATGAAGGAACGCGACAGCATTTCTTCCTCTTTAATCCCAAGGATTCTCTCGGCGGCGTCATTGGCCATGGCGACCTTGCCCTGCCCATCGATGATGAGGGCGCCATCAGCCATATTGGAGAGTATCGCTGCCATCTTATCCCGCGTGCCTGAGATAAGGGACACCATTTCCCTGAGCTTTGCCGACATCTGGTTGAAGGTCTGAGCCAGCTCACCGATCTCGTCCCTGGACGATACATGAATTCTCTGGTCAAGCTCTCCCTTGGCTATGCGCCTGGACATCTGGGTCAGTTTGCGCACCGGATTTGTGGTGACCTTGGCTATCAGAAGCGCCACCACTATGGCCAACGCTGATGCTATGGCGGCGGCAATGGCTACGACGTAGTTGATGTGTGCCGAATAGGCATTCACCTCGGTAAGGGGGAGGGCTAGCCGGGCAACGCCTATTTCCGCGCCATCGCTTACTACTGGTACCGCTACATACATCATCTGATAGCCTAGGGTGAGGCTGTATCGGGTACTCACGCCTACAGCGCCCGACAGGGCCTCGACTACCTCGGGCCTGTCAGCGTGATTCTCCATTGTGGCTGGGTCGCTCTCCGAATCGCCAAGAACCCAGCCGTCTTCGTAAATGATAGTCACCCTGGCATCGATCTGCTGCCCCAACTCTTTGGCCAATGCATCGAGGCCCTCTGTATCGACGTTGATGTAGGGCTCGGCCATATTGCTGATCAGTCGCGCTTGTTCCGTAAGATGAGAACGCAAATTGGATATATAAGTGTTGGCCATGAAGTTGGAAAGGTAGAAACCAAGCGCCCAAATGGACGCCAGGATAAGCAGCACAAAGGGCACGGCTATTCTCCAGCGGATGCTATGCAACATGAGATTACCCCTCGAATTTGTAGCCCACCCCTCGAACAGTCAACAGGTACTTCGGGTTGCTGGGGTCGACTTCGATCTTTTGCCGCAGCCAGCGGATGTGGACATCCACCGTACGGGTGTCACCGACATAGTCATACCCCCAAACCTTGTCGAGCAGAACATCCCGGCTGAACACCTTTCTGCGGTTCTTTGCCAAAAAGGCTAACAAATCGAACTCCTTTGGGCTAAGGCTAATTGTAGAGCGGCTGAGTGAAACCCGATGCCGGGCAACATCGATCTCAAGCTCACCGACCATAATGCGGTGTGCAGCATCCTCGCTGGACGCAGCCTCGCGCTGCATCATCTCCGCGCGGCGTAGCATTGCTCGCACCCGTGCCAGCAATTCCCTCATGCTGAAGGGCTTAGTCATGTAGTCATCGGCGCCCAGTTCCAGTCCCACCACCTTGTCAATCTCCTCGACTCTGGCTGTCAGCATAAGAATGGGTATGGCCATCTCTTTCTTGCGTATGATGCGGCAGACGTCTAAGCCGTCGAGCCGGGGAAGCATAATATCGAGAACAATGAGGTCCGGCCTCTCGCGTTCGGCACAATCTAGAGCCTGGACTCCATCGACAGCGGTGGAGACGTCATAGCCCTCTTTAGTGAGGTTATATCGGAGCACCTCCAGCAGGGTCTTGTCGTCTTCGACGATAAGGATCTTTTTGCCGGCCATTTTTGCTCTCTGATGGCATTATACAGCTTGCGGCTGTGAACTAGTATGGTGGCGTTTACTTTGTATCAATAATCAATTCGCTTAGCTCTGGTTTTTCGGCAACACAAATATTACAGGCGAATGCCATGCCACTGGATGTCTTATCGAACCAAACTTTTCCGCAGTTTTGTATCTGGGCATCGACCGACCATTTCATATGAAATTTCCGGCCACAAAGCCTGCAGCGAGAGACATTCTTCTCATCTAGCGGCTGCCCGCAGACATCACATATCTCCTCCAACTTCATCTCCTCAATTTTGTTCTAGCCATTGGCGGACCAGAGCCTCCTCCTCTTCCCTGGTGTTCACCTTGCCATCCAGCTTTGCTGCCAGAAGGGCTTGAAGCAACTTCCCCATGCGAGGGCCAGCCTGCAGCCCCAGTCTTTTCAAGTCCTCTCCATCGATGGATGGCTTGACATAACGCAGGTCATTGAGATAGAGCTCAAGGCGAGAGCGAATTATGGGGGTATCACAGGCTAGAGCAGAGGCGGTGATTGCTGTAGGGGAATAGTGCTTTAACAGTCGGTGGATGTTGCTCGGAGGCAGATCGGGTTCAGCTAACGCATGTAGCACCAGCTTCAGTTGTAGCACCTGCCTCATGTTTCGCCCTAATTCTCCAACTATACTGAGACGGGCGATAAGTTGCTCATTCTCCTCCTCGGTGAGGTGATAGATGAGCAACAACATGTAGAGAGTTGGGTGCAGCGGGGTTAACTGGCAAGCCTGCTCAAATTTCTCCGCAAGCCAACCATCGCCTCTCAAGGAGGGGTGGAGTTCCTTGAGCACCCCAAGCTCTTCGGCACGCTGCAGAATTCGATCGGGATGGTCTTCTTCTAGGTTAAGCTCCAGCTCATGCCTTATCCTATCGCCGCTGATGGTATCCAGCATGGATGTATGTTTACGGAGAAGCTTTTCGGTAGCCTCCTCCAGTCTGAAGCCAAGCCTCTGCTCATAGCGAAGCGCTCTCAGAATACGGGTGGCATCGTCGACAAAGCTCCTCTCATGCAATATGCGAATTAGCTTTTGCTCCAAGTCATTCAAACCACCGTAGGCGTCTAACAGCTCGCCGAAGGAATTGCGGGTAAGGTCGATAGCCATGGCGTTTATGGAGAAATCGCGCCTGAGAAGGTCATCCCGAATTTTCCCTGGCGTCACGTCAGGGAGCGCCCCTGGCCTTGAGTAGGTCTCGGAGCGCGCTGTCGCCAGGTCAATGCTCAGGTTCCCACTGTGGAACTTTGCTGTGCCGAATTGACGGTGAATCGTCGGCTTATCTCCGCTAGCTTTGGCAAGCTGCCGGGCTAACAGAGGGGCATCGCCCTCCACAACCAGGTCGAAGTCCAGATTGGGACGCTGTAGAAGCAGGTCGCGCACCGCTCCTCCAACAAGATACAGTCGCTGTCCTTGATTATCTGCCACATCCCCTGCGGTGCGGAGAAAGGTGAGAAGTTCCTGTGGCAGGCGATTTTCCATCTTAGAGACTAGATTATCCATCGAAGCCTCTATTGATTATAGCATCCTCTCCTTGACAAAACGAGGTAGGCTTACTATTCTGGCCGCATAGGGGGTCTGAATTTGGCTGATCTTGCTTCCTTGCAGGACATTTTGGGTATCGCCTTTGAAGACTTGTCTCTGCTTGAGCAATCCTTGGTTCACCGCTCCTACCTCAATGAATATCCTGATTTCCACCTCTCCTCT
>JAUWOB010000132.1 GCA_030612345.1 Dehalococcoidia bacterium
AGAGCTTATGATCGTCGGAGCCTACGTAGATGGTGCCATCAGGAGCAACGGCGGGGGAGGAAGCGACAGCCGCCGTCGTGTTGAAGTTCCACTTCTGGCTACCGTCGGGGTTTACGGCATAGAGCTTATGATCGCCGGAGCCGACATATACGGTACCATCAGCCCCGATGGCGGGCGCGGAACCCACAGCCCCTGCGGTGTTGAAGCTCCATTTCTGGCTGCCCTCGGGGTTGATGGCATAGAGCTTGCCGTCAAAGGAGCCCACATAGATGGTGCCATCAGCACCGATGGCGGGCGACGAATGGACGACATCGCCAGTGGTGAACCCCCACTTCTGGGTGCCGTCCGAGTTTATGGCGTAGAGCCTGTGATCGCCAGAGCCGACATAGATGGTTCCGTCAGCACCGATGGCTGGCGAGGACCTGATGTCATCGCTGGTTGTGAAGGTCCATTTCAGTTCTGGCACTTCTGGACCGAGGTAAGGGCTTCTGCCGGTATTCTGAAGGTTTTGACCGAACTTGGGCCAAGGACTATCCGCAGGCCCTAGCCAGTCTCCCTCCACGCCAGCAGGAAGGATGAAGGCAAAGACAAGAATCATGGAGACCAGAGCTGCCGGGAATGTCTGCCTCTTTCTCATTGCTACCTCCTATTGTCCGCCTTGAAAACGCTGAAACGCTTCCGTGCGTGTGCCAGCCTCCCCTCGCGCAGAGCTCACTCTTCCTGGACTGCCGGGCTCATAGCATTATTATATCATGCTCCCGCCTGGAGTAGATCCGGATTACAGAGGTAGTGCAATCGACAGGAAACTGGTGCTGGCAGGGTTGCGCCGTCTTAAGAGCAAGGGGTCCGAACTTGCTGAGTTGACCGTGGACTGCGAGAACAAGGCTGCGCGTACCCTTTGTGGATCGCTTGGTTTGGAAATTAGGACCGGCCCCTCTTCTTACGATTCTTACGAGAAGGTGTTAAAGTCTGAGCCGGCAGCGAAGGGCGGCTGAAAGAAGGCTATGACGCCCCATGCCTCTCTCTATCAGCGCCTCCATTTCTTATCTTAAGGTAGTCAGCCAATACCAGTTGGCAATCGCGGCTGATCGCTTCAGCAATGTTCGGCCAGCCGAAGCCGCTCACCGTTGCTCGAATTGCCTGGCCTCGGTCCTCATCGGCACTCGGCCGCGAAAGGAGCAGGGCCATTTTCTCAGCAATGCGGCGGGGATTATTGTCCGCTATTACGTACCCGGTCTCTCCTTCGTGAATGAGGTATCGATGATTGCCGACATCGGTAGCTACCACCGGTGTGCCGCAGGCCAGGGATTCCAGAGCTACTAATCCAAAGCTCTCGTAATAAGAAGGAACGACACAGATGTCAGCGGCGCTGTAATAGTAAGGTAGCTGCTCATGGTTGACCAAACCCAGAAAGCTGACTGAATCCTCGACCTTGAGATCACGGGCCAGTTGTCGCAGTTGTTCTATTTCATGACCGTCATGTTCATCACCGCCGATCACCACCAGCCTTAATCCCCTAATATCCTCTAGATGAGGCAGAGCCTTTATCAGCTTGTCTATGCCCTTCAGGGGGTCCATTCTGCCTACAAAGAGCGCGATCTTATCGTGATTCCTTCGGCTTCCCTCAGGACAGGTAAAGCCCAGATGGTGCCTGGCCTGTGCTTTGTCCAGCGGCTTGAACTGCTCCAGATTCACGCCACAGGGCACCACGCTGATCTTCTCCGACGAAGCGCCATAGTATCGGACAAGCTCTTCCCTGCCCGTTTCTGTCGAAGCGATGATACGGTGGCACGTTTGCACCAGGTCCCGTTCTGCCTCAATGCGTAGCGCAGGTTCATCCTCGCCCAGTGCCGAATAAGCTCCTTGTTTAACCGCATTCTTCACCGCGCCCAGGGTATGGAACATGGTGATATGGGGAACATCCCACCATTGCTGTAAATCTGCTCCCGCCAGTGCAGATAGCCAATAATGGCTGAATATCAGGTCGTAGCGTAGGTTGCTGTGGTTTCTGAAGCTCTCCAGGTTGCCAGCAAAGGCGGGAAGATGGGAATACATCTCCAGCTTATGTATCTCCTCGTCCTCTCCTGCCCTGAGGTGAATGAGCCTTGCATTCCGGCTCAGTTCATAGATTTCACGGTCCTTGGGCTCGTGAACACGGGTATAGATGTCCACTGAATGCCCCAGCTTGCCGAGTTCGCAGGCAAGCTCCCTGATGTAGACACTCATGCCGCCCGTGTCTTTGGTCCCTAGCTTGCCCACAGGGCAGCTATGGACACTGAGCATGGCTATTCTTAGTTGAGTAGCAGGCATCAGGTTTTCGCGTTCCTTTCTCTTTAGGCGATAGTTATGTCACAGCCATATATGGGCACTTCATGGCCGCCGAGTTGATATTTATACGGCTCACTGCCTTTCAAGAAGTCCCACTTCTTGCTGCCTTTCTCGATACTGTCCTTGAGACACAGGACTTTGCAGAGCAGCCCCACGCTCAAATGGCTGAATTGAGGGTCATAGGCGCTGTTGTAAAGGTAGTACGAACCATTGTAATCAAAACCCATGGTCATTGCTGCCGGTACCTTGCCCACCCGCAGGATACCTAACCTCAATAGCCCTATCTCAGCCGTGGTCCTGGCCAGCGATCTGAAGAACGATTCCATCTCACGATTCATGAAGCTGGCCTTCTCGTCGTCGCTCAATGAGAAGAGCTTCAAGAAAGCATCTACATGATGATCGACCTCCTGCCCAGCTGCCAGACAGCGATATTCCACATTGCCAACCTGCCATAACCGCCTTAGCTTCCGCCTCACCTCGTGGCGCTGCTTGTTCTTCAACACGGCCAGGTATTCATCCCAGGTGGCGGGCAAATCCAGTTCGAGAGAAACATCCTCGGGTCGGCGGAGGACCTCATACCCCCGGCTCCGGGCAATGCTTACGAGCTGAGTAAGCACAGTGGAGTCGGGACGCACAGGTGCCAATTCCAGCCTCCTTATGCCCTTCTCCTTCAGGTCATCAAGCAGTATCTGGAAGAAATCGCGCTCCCTTCCCGGTGAAATAGCGAAATCCAGGTAGTCGCAGACGTCCGCGCTGCCGATAAAAGAAGCCGTCCTCCTTTTCATCTGGAGCGGGGCAAATCCGATCACCTCGTCTCCTTCCCTCAACAGCCGCAAATACAGCTCAGCCTCGCGCCCGAAGGCCTGCCACCAGGCCTGCAGCCAGGCAGGTATGACGAAGATGGAGCCCCACTGCAAACGGTGTCGCCATTTATCCCA
>JAUWOB010000048.1 GCA_030612345.1 Dehalococcoidia bacterium
ATCAGGGTAAACAGCCCCAGTGTGATGAAGTGCATGCCGATAACGGCATCGATTGAGAATGTAAGAGTGAATTCATGCCCCGCAAATGCTCTTCGCTGTTCATCGGACAAGCTAATGAGCTCGAAATGGGGCTTGTAAACATCTCCGATGCTGGTCAGGGGGCTCACCCCGCAAGAAGGGCAGATCTCGGGGCTACCTTCCAGTTCCTTGCCGCAGTTTCTGCAGAACATCGACTGTCTCCTTGTCAGGCATTAGCACCTACCACTTCTGAATGAGCTTGCCTTCGTTATCTGTCATACGTCCTATAATAGCAAAGATAAAGTCAACAAAAGCCCAAATCCAGACCGGTATAAGAAATACAAGGCCGAGTCCAAACACCCATACAGTTGCGCAACCAACGATGCCTAGGAGAAGCATTACGACGGCAGTTCCGGTCTTGCCAATGTAGAATCGATGTGCACCGAATAGCCCGAGGAACCCGGCGAGCAAAGTAGCAGCGAGTCTTGATTTGGGTGATATATCCCCAGCTAGCCCCTTCCCTACTCCTGCGCCACACTTCACGCATATTTCCGTTAACGGCGTTGTTGAAGCACCACAGCCAGGGCAAAAACCTGTGCCCCTCATCGGCTTGGCTCCACAATTCATACAAATCTCTGGACTCCCTGATAACTCCTTACCACAATTTCTACAGAACATTGGCTCCCTCCTTAAAAACCTTTCTTAGCAACCAGTTTGCCACCGAGAGCCTGCATGGCTCCGGCGACAATACTCAGTATTCCCGCGACTGCCGACCTCTAAGTTCTCTCCATATTATCATGCCCCCTTGTCTATTTCTGGTCCGTGCGGTTGTCATCCTAGGCAGCGGCGCAGCACCGCAGACTCTCCGGTTGCCTAAGCGAACCACAGAATGACACTCACGACTGTCAAACAGCCTCATTCCCTTCCATAACGGTATAATCAAAAGCTATCCTTGTCAATACCCTGGCACTTCAACTGCCGCCAGGGCAGGGATTTTCGCTGGCGTAGCCCAATCCGGTGCCACACCCACCGTACCCTTGTTCTGACAGGAGCAGTGAACCATCATCGCGCTCAAGACTACACGTCAGAAAAGCCACCAGAACATGGATAATATGGATGCCCCGCACGCCGCGAATAGAATCAGTGAGACTATCAGACTTACCGCCAAGCCTACGCCCAGGCCGATAAGAACCATCCTCCACCATAATCCCCAGGCTAATCTCCAGGTTGGCTTTACTTCCTTATCCATCGGCCCTTTCTCCTTTTCTTCCCTCGCTGCGTGAGAGGCCTCTCAGTTGACTGCATGGGTCATGTAGCTACTCAGGTTCATTATAGTTATACCTGTTTCCCTATGTCAATATGGTAAAGGCGATTCTTGGCACAACCGCTCGTGGCGTGCACCGGCTGGGCCTTGCGCCGAAAGCTTATCGAGCCATCAGTGATAGTTCAGAGGAGCCTGGCCTGCCCTTGATCTCCCTCAAAGGGATGGACTGCCAAACGGTCCTTCCAGAGGCTCTTCTCTCGCTTGATCAAGCTCCCTCACCATGTAGGCGCCCTCCAGACGATAACCAAGCGAGCGATAATACTCCCGGGCACCGACACCGCTAAGCACTGACAGTCTATCAGCCCTGAACTCCTCGCTGACGATTCTCTCCGCCTCCCGGAGTAGTTTTCCACCCAGCCCGCGGTGTTGAACCGCTGGCTCCAGCCTCGCCCCCAAGGGGACTTCGGGACCAAAGACGTGCAACTCCCTAACCGTTGCTCTCTCTGCGTTTGTCCTCAACCTCAGCAGGCCAAACAGTGTTTCACTGGCATCTTCATAGGAAAGGAAGACCTCGCGTCCTCCCCAGGTTTCATAGTCGAGCCTGCTCAAGTAGGGTTCACCGATGGGCCAGCCATCTCTCAACCGGTGTCCATACTCGCGGCAGCGAATACAGCTACAACGAAGACCTGCTTCCCGCATCTTGCTCCAGATGGTGGCCCTAAGGGCCAGGTCTCTGCTGCCGGCAAGGATGAATTTGCTGGGAATATCCCTCATCAGCCTCGCAATCCGCACATATTTGGGAACCAAAGCCTTGATGGCCATGAGGAGCCCAATCATCTCCTCATCTTCGTAGGGTCGGTAGCGCTTATCATGATACCAGTCCTCCAGTTCACTCCCCAGAACTACCAGCGTGGGGTAAAGCTTCAGTCCGTCGGGTCGAAACCGCTCGTCCTCAAACAGCCGCCGTGACAGCCATAGATCGTGTTCAGGCGTTGATCCCGGCAGACCGGGCATCCAGTGATAGTAGACTTTGAAGCCGTAATCCCGCAACAGCCTGGTTGCCGAGACAATTTCAGCCACTCCATGTCCCCTCCTCGTCAGATGGTGAATCTCATCATCCAGAGTCTGTACTCCAAGCTCCACCCTGGTGGCGCCGCAATCAAGCATACTCTTTATCTCATCTTCCCCGCAAAAATCAGGCCTGGTCTCGATGCACAAACCCACACAGCGATGCTCAGTGTTCTCATTCAGTATCTGCGCTTCCCGCAAAGTACTGGACGAGCTGCCGTTGAGAGCATCATAACAGTCCTTGATGAACTGATACTGGTAGTCCCGGGGATAAGAGAGAAACGTACCGCCCATGACGATAAGCTCCACCTTATCGCGTGCATGTCCCATTTCAGCCAGTGTCCTCAGCCTGATCTCCACCTGCTTTCCGGCGTCAAAGCCACAGCTTCGGGCCCGGAGCACCGCCGGAGACTCGACGGTATAACTCTTGGGAGCCTGAGGAGAACTGGGGCAGTAGACACACTTGCCGGGGCAGGGAAACGGTTTGGCCATGACGGCCACCGGGGTCACTCCTGATATAGTTCGAGATGCTTTCTTCATGCCATCGCCAGGCCGCTGCGGCCTCTTCTCCCTAATGTCATTGCCAATGGAGCGGCGCGATCGCCTGCCCCTCCACCGAATCGCTTCGGCTGACGAAGTCAGCCCAGCCATAGGAGACTGCTGGCCACTGGTATCCCACCATAATGTGCTAAAGTCTAGCAGAGGGTATATATGGCGACAAATAGACAGGTCTTCGACCAAATAGCTGAAAGCTGGTATAGGATGAGGCACTGGCCTCTGCTAAGGGAAGAGCTGGACGAACTGGCCGCAAAATGGCAGAAGGGAACGCTGCTGAATGTGGGCTGTGCTCACGGAGCGGATTTCCTGCCGTTCAGCCGGGACTTCGAACTCTGGGGGGTGGACTGCTCTGCCGGTATGCTGAGGCAGGCCTTGAGATATTCCGCCAAGTTGGGGTTTTTTGCCAATTCAATAGCGGCCGATGCCTTGTTCCTCCCCTTCCCCGACAATACCTTCGACTGGGCAATATCGGTGGCCACCTATCACCATATCAAAGGCAAAAGCGAGAGACAAGCAGTCTTTCTGGAGTTGAGACGCGTGTTAAAGCCTGGGGGCGAGGCCTTCATAACCGTGTGGAATCGCGGACAACCCAGGTTTTGGCTAAAACCGAAGGAGCAGCAGATTCGCTGGAGACTCAAAGAGAAGACAGTCTACCGCTACTATCATCTCTTCTCATATGGCGAACTAAGCAGGCTGTTGCTCGAAACTGGCTGGCAAATCATCGCTATCTCACCGGAAAAGTCCTATCATCTCCCGGTGAGGGATTTCTCACGCAACATATGTGTTCTCATGAAGAAGTAGTTACTCGGGATATGAGCGCTGTGACCGCTCGGTTCTTCTCTGAGACACCGTCGTCAGTCTCTGTGCGACTACAGAATGCGTTCTTCCCAGGTATGGCCTTCTGCGGAGCTACACTACGGACTTGCCTGCTCGCTGGGTGCCTCTTGCCCTATGCTCACCTTCTCAGGAAGCCCCGACTCGATGATGGTGATGAATACCTCCACCAGCTCAGGATCAAACTGAGAACCGGCGCCTGCCCTGAGTTCTCCTATCGCCTTCTCATGGCACAGGGCAGGGCGGTAAGGACGGACGGATGTCATGGCCTCAAAGGCATCGGCCACGGCAAGGATGCGAGCTTCTATGGGAATCTCCTCGCCCTTCAGCCCTTCTGGATAGCCATCACCGTCCCACCTCTCATGGTGATGCAAAACTATATTCACACTGGGAACGAGATTAGGCACATTGCCAATGATGGTGGCCCCCAATTTGGGATGGGTCTTGATGGCCTGCCACTCCTCTCCGTTAAGCCTGGCCTTCTTGTTAAGCACCTTGTCGGGAACGCCGATCTTGCCAACATCGTGAAGTAGGGCAGCGGTGCTCACTCTGAATACCTGGTCAGGTGAGAGCCCGATTGCCTCCGCCAGAGCCACAGCATAAGTATTGACTTTCCTAGAATGACCATAGGTGCAGGGATCTCTCGCCTCCACTACCGAGGCCAGAGCATAAATTGCGCTCAGCCCGTTCTGCCTAGCGTGAGTCCCTCCATTCTCGGAGGACTCGGACAGGATCTTAGAAGAAAGATAGACCCGATTAGCTCCGGTGCGCTTGGCATAGTAAAGAGCAGTATCAGCAACTGTGACAAGCTCTCCGGGTATCGCTCCGTCCGAAGGATAGCCTGCCAGGCCAATGCTGCACGTCACAGCGATGGCCTTCTCTTTCATTCTCCTGGCGATCTGCTCCCGAACCCGCTCAGCTACGACCCGAGCATCCTCCATAGCTGTGTGGGGCAGAATGACAGCAAATTCATCTCCCCCGTATCGGAAAGCCTGGTCGCCATCCCTGACAGAATTTCTGATGATCCTCCCTACCTGGCTCAGAATAGTATCGCCGGAGGGATGCCCGTATATATCGTTGTAGGTCTTGAAGTGATCCAGGTCGAGTAGAAGTACGGAGAAGGCTTCGCCATAACGGGAATGCCGGGCAATCTCCTCTTTGAGCCGTTCCTCAAAATGACGTCGGTTGAATAGCCCGGTAAGTTCATCAACACGAGACCTTTGTTCGGCACGAGCATAAAGCTGAGCATTCTCGATGGGTGCAGCAATCTGCGAAGTAACCTTTTCCAGAAGCCTTATCTGCCTAGGACTGTAAGCATCGGCTTTGCGACTGCCCAGAATCAGGCTACCGATATCACGATCTGTGACGCTCAAGGGCAGATAAATGATGGAGCGAACTCCTTGCTGCAAGTGGTACTCGCCGGTCCAGAACCTGTGATGTCGCCTGAGATCGGGTTCATATATGGTCCTTCGCTCCCGGCAGACAAGCTCCACGGCCGTACCCTCGAGCGGGATCCTTTCCTCCGCCTGCCACCCAGAACCTGCGGCGCCTGACAAGGCCATAACATAAAGCTCATTTTCGTCGATTACTGCAATGGTTGCCCAATCAACGCCCGCCACCTTCTGCAGTTCCCTGGTGAAACCGTCGAATATCATCTGAATGCTCACGCTGGAGGTTATGATTGTCGCTAAACGGTTGACAAGGCTTATCTCTTCCTCTTGCTCCTTCAATTGCTCGTGGAGATACTCTTTTTCCATGCTCGCTGCCACCTGGAGGACCACAGACTCCAGCAGATCGATGTCCTCAACAGTGTAAAGCTTCCCGTCTCGTCTCTCACTGACTGCCAGAATGCCCACCAACTCCTCCCTGTTGACCAGAGGAATGAACATCTTTGCCCCTGCCAGGCGAATCTCCTCCTTCTCCTCCTGCCACATGGCGTGGAACTCGGGAGAGATGTCCAGAGTCCTCTCCGTTAATATGGTGCGGTTCCGCCTCAGCCATGTGACAACGGGACTATCGAGCCTTAGATTTAACTCACCCATGGGGTTATCCTTCACCGGAGGGTAGACAAACCGGGCGTTAAGACGTTCGTCTTCAATATTCGGCAGAAGCAGGCAAGCTCTCCGGCAGTCAACCGACTGCGCAGCCAGTGGTACAAAGTCGCTGGCGAACTGCTCCATGGTGGAGACATCGTGTATCTTGTTGATGAACTGAGACAACTGCTTGCGATAAGAGTGTCTTGTCCCGACAAAGGCTTCTTCCATCCTGGTCCGCCAGCGGGCACCCACTGTCAGAGCCAACAACAGAATGAATGGAATTCCCAGAGCGATGGTTAGCGCCAGAGAGGCAAAGCTAGGCTGAATCCTGCCTTGCCCGTGGGCGAGCCAGGAAAGCAGCAACACAATGCCCAACCCCGTGCCATAGAGAACTACGTTGATGAAAGCCCGGCGGAATACAACCCTGACATCGAGCAGACGGTAGGCTACGACAGCGTAGGTTAAGACACAGGCCGTGACGAAGTTGCCGATGTGACTTACAGGGTATTCGGCTCCACGGGGACCCATTACGCCGAAGAAGGACACAATCAGGACAATAATGGCGGCAAAAATATAGATAATCTGATTGCGCTCAGCGGGGTTATCTGAGAGCCTGTATTTCCGCATCAAAGAGCGCATGTCCTTGACACCGACCGTGAAAAGGAAAAGAAGGGCTATGGCAATGATCCAGGGACCATAGTCAACGATGATGGTACCCGTGGGCGTGCGCTCAATGCCACGCGGGATATAGCCCAACGCCGCCAGGATAATGGTGGCTACCAGGAACACATAAGTTAGCGGTAATCTGATACGCTCAGATCGGTAGAAGGAGGCGTCAAAATAGCGAAGCTGTACCAGCATCCAGATGGACAGACAAACAACAATCTTGACCTCGAGTGTCTTGACCTCCAGCGGTGTGTCCTGCAGCCACAGGTCGCTGCGGAACAGGAAGCTGCTCAGGCTCCACAACACGGCCGGTATCAGGAACAGGAAGAACAGCTTTTGTTTTGGTTGCCAGGGCCGATTAGATAGCAGGATAACAAACAAGGGGACATAGGCAATCGTGGCAACGAGAGGAATCAACGCCTGAGCACTCATCATATCACCCTTGCCTGATCAGCTACATAGATCCAGAGATGGTTTCAGTCGTCATGGTGAGCCCCTCTGGAATATCGCCGAGCTCATCATCTGCAAGCGTGAGTGCGCAATCCCTCTTCTCTCGATGCCAGGCAACGGGGCAGCTCACACCGGCTGGCATGTCACCATTTGTCTGCATCACTCCTGTATATGAGCTATTATTGACGCAAATGGCCAAGCTGTCAAGAGGGACTATGGTAATCCCCCAGAAGTACCGGGTGAGTATGGTGACAGCGCACCTGGCATAGTATGTGATC